>JBOHEL010000214.1:0-8170 GCA_050700995.1 Sciscionella sp.
CCCACCCGGCGCGGGTGAGAAAAAAGGGGGGAACTGCAGATCAGACCGTGCTGACAGCAGTGGCCTGCGGGCCCTTGTTGCCCTGCGTGATCTCGAACTGCACGCGCTGGTTCTCATCGAGGCTGCGGAAGCCGCCGCTCTGAATCTCCGAGTAGTGCACGAAGACGTCGGCGCCACCGTCATCGGGCGAAATGAAACCGAAGCCCTTTTCCGAATTGAACCACTTGACGGTTCCCTGAGCCATGTTCTAACTCCTCAACAGCGTTCACTACGGCTGCCACGGTCGCGGCGGCCTGGCCGAATGCTGGAAGATGACCTACTCGGGCAGTGCTACCAGAGCACCAGCCCAAAGAAAGTCACGCCCGCAACATCGTTTTGCGAGCGTGGCAACACGAACACAAAAACTTGACGACCACCAACAGTCAACCACACCCGACGCCCAAGCAACACGCAGGGGGCGTCATTGCACTGACGGCGGCCACTCGGCACACCGACTCGCGGGCACGACCAGCCAGCCCAACCTCGCCGTCCGACTGGTCTGCGATACCCGCCTATCTGAACAAACCGCGCTGGTCGTGGCGCTAACGCCTGCCCTCCTCCGGAAGCAGGCCCAGCATGGCCAGCAGCTCCGCGCAATCGTCGACGCCTGCGGCGTGATCGGCGACAGTGCGCGCGGCACGGCCGTTCTCGTCGTCGCGGCGGATCTTCTCCGCGGCCCGCACCACTGCCATCCGACCGTGGTCTTCCATCACACCAGCGTGCCGTGCCCAGGTCATTCGGCAACCTTCCTTCGTCTCTCGCGGCCTCTGACCTCACCTACCGCCGCCGACGGCGGATAGCCGCAGCACAGCGCTCCTGAGGAGTGAGCGGCGCCACGGTTGATATCACCATCATGACAGGCCAGCCCGCGAACCACTAGCGCGGGTGTGGGTATGCCCCGACGACGGCGTGTCCGGTTCGCAACTCAGCGTCCGGTTTGCTGGTCCACCACGCACGTGTGGTGGCCAGTGTTGGACCATGCCGAGTTCGGTGACTCGGTGCACGCACCGTCACCACGTGGCAACCTGAACAGGCGTCATGCGGTACACCATTCAGGTGATTATTACCACTTGGTGTAACCAAGTGCTACGTATCGCGATACGTACTTATGTCCGGTCCGAGCGGATCGGCACGTGATGTGTGGGTAGCCCTGAAGCGCACAGCGCTTCGTGCAGTTCGCCGCTCGACAGCCAGTCGGGCATGACCTGGGGAGGCAACGACATGGTGACCATCATCGCCGTCGGAGCGGTGCTTTTCTGCGGTATCACCCTACTGGGTCGCTTCCTTGACCGGCACGCCATACGTCACCTCCGCCGAGAGCTGGCCCAGCGCAAGCGCGCCCACTGAGAGCAACGCGAACCCCGCTGCGGCCGCATGACGTCAGTGCCGTGAGTGTCAGCGATGTGCTGAAACATCAAGTGTTATCGATGTGCTGAACTCAGACAGTCGGCTATAGCCGATGAAAGTACTCACGGCACATCGGAGGGCTACTCCCACCGGAACAGTCGTGCTGCCACCGCGCCGAAGACGATGGTGGAACCGGCCAGCACGGCAAGCGCGGAAACGGGTGGCCAGTCACCCACCATGGCGGCTTGCAGGGCACGCACGGCCGCACCGAGCGGGGTGAAGTCGCTGATTCGCCGCAATACCGGAGACATCAGCGCCCTGGGAAGCCATAGGCCCGCGAAGAACATCATCGGGAAGAACACGATCGCGCCGATGGCGTTCGCCGATCTACCGGTCGGCGCGACAGCCGCCATCAGCAGTCCCAAGGTGAGCATCGAGGCGGCCAGCAGTAGTAACGCCAGCAGAAAGCCTGGCCATTGCCGGGGGAAGTCGGTATGGAAGGCGAGTTTGCCGACGACGATGATCCCGAGCGTGGCGATCAGTGCGACGGCGAGGTTCACAGCCAGTTGGGCGGCTAGAACGCGATGCGACCCCACGGGTGTGGTGGCCAGCCGCCGCAGTATCCCCCTTTCTCGATAGCCCGCCAGCACCGCGGGCAGGCCCTGGACAGCGAGCGCCGCCGTGACGAACGCGATCAGGATCGGCTGGTAGGTTTCAACCAGGCGCCGGCCACCGAGTGCGGGGTCCGGCGTGGACGACACCAGGCCCATGACGACCATCAGGATCATCGGGAACACGACCGCCCAGAACAGCGCGATCGGCTCTCGCAGCAACAGTTTCCCTTCAGTGAGCGTAAGTTTGCGTAATGCCGACCCTGACCGGATCGGCGCGACCTGCGCCGAGATGGACATCGTTGATACCCCTTTTCCCTGTCGAGTGCTCAGACCGAGCGCTGAAGGTCCTGGCCGGTCAGTGCTACGAACGCGTCCTCCAGGCTCGCCCGCTGCACCCGCAATCCTTCGGCGGAAACGCCTTCTCGTGCCAGCGCCCCGACCACCTCGGCGAGCACGTTGTCGCTGCCGGTCACCGTCACCTCGTTGCCGGTGCGCGCCACGTCGGTGACAGCGGGCAGTCTGGCCAGCAGCCGATCTGGCAGCGATGCTGTGGTGTGGAAGCGAATCCGCTGTTCGGTGCCAGGTCGGTCGGCCAGCCCCGTAGGGGTGCCGATGGCGACGACCCGACCTACGTTGATCAGCGCGACACGATCGCAGAGCCGCTCGGCTTCCTCCATGAAATGGGTCACCAGCAGGATTGTCACGCCATGGTCGCGGATTTCCCTGACCATGTCCCAGGTGTCGCGACGGGCCTGCGGGTCAAGTCCCGTGGTCAGCTCATCGAGGATGGCGATCTTCGGCCGCCCGATCAACGCGAGCGCGATGGACAACCGTTGCTTCTGGCCCCCGGATAGCTTGCGATACCTGATCTTGCGTTGGCCGGTAAGGCCGAGCAGATCCAGCAGTGCCGACCGTTCAACCGATGAGCGGTAAAAGGAACCGTACAGGTCGAGTACTTCCGCGACGGTGAGTTTGTCGGGCAGCTCGCTTTCCTGCAATTGCACGCCAAGCAGCTGCCGCAATTCCTGCCGGTCGTGTCGCGGGTCGAGTCCGAGCACCCTGACACGGCCTCGATCGGGCGTGCGCAGCCCTGCGACGCATTCGACCGTGGTGGTCTTGCCTGCGCCGTTCGGGCCGAGGATGCCGAAGATCTCGCCATCCGCGACGGTGAACGACACCTCGTCGACCGCTACCCGTGTGCCATAATGCTTGTGGAGGTCGCTGACCTCGATTACCGCCATCGGTGGGTACTCCTTTCCGTAGGGTGGGCGCTCCGCTCAAGCCATGTCGGCGGCGATGTCCAGCTGCAAATCGAGGTACCGCGCCGCCAAACCGCGGGCATGGCGGATTCCGAACTCGAAACGATCGATCCGCAAGCTGGCATTCACCCGCAACTCGGTACCAGTGGCGCTGCTGGCGTCGACAGGAACGCTGATCTCGCGCGTGATGCCACGCACCGACAACGACCCGCGCAGCACCCAGCGCTCGCCATGGCATTCCAACCGAGTCGAGGCAAAGGCGATGTCTGGGTGCCGCTCGGCGGCGAGCAGCCGGTCGGACAACACAGCCGCGTCGCGGCCAGGATTACCGGACCGGAAGCCGGCGACCGAGATCGCCGCCCGCGCCCAGGAATCCTGCACCGGGTCGGCAACGTGAATCGTCCCTTCGCGGAGCGCGAAGGTGCCGTTGACAGCTCCGAGGCCGAACAGATGCCGGGTAGCGAAGGTGATCGTGCAGCGTTGCGGATCGATCCGGTAATTCCCTGGCGAGGGAACGACAACTCTCGCCGGAGGGGTTACTGAGCTCACCATGGCACTGTCCTTTTCATCCGATGGTGCGAAGGCAGGCAGCATGGCCGCTCGGGCGCGGGCACCGCATCGGCTGCGCAGCCACAACCACACCGCCACGCGGCCCATTCGATGTCGACTTTGGTCGCTGTCGCTTCCGCGATGCGCGCCGTAGCCTCTGCATGTGAACGATGGGAGCAGTAGACGATCCTGGCCAGGCGCAGCACAGCGGCCGGACCTCGCCGTCACGCTCTGGGTAGTCGCGGCGGTTGGCACGTTGATCGGCGTGACGGTATGGGGCCTGTACTCCTCGGGCGAAACCGCCGCCTGGCTCGCCCTCGACATCGCGGTCGGCGGCGTCAGCTGTGGCCTGCTGCCGGTGTTGATGCGATGGCCGGTCGTGGGCGCGCTGGCCCTCGCGGTGCTCGCGGCGCTCTCACCCGCGGCCACCCCACCCGCGACCGTCGGGGTCCTGCACGTCGCCCAGCGGCGGCGCTTCCCGGTGGCCGTCGCGGTCGCCACCGTCGGCGTCATCACCCACGCCACGCGCGACCTGTGGCGTCCGCTCGCCGGACTGTCGTTCGTGTGGTGGCTCGTGCTGGTGATCATCGCCCATGCCGCGCTGGTCGGCTGGGGTGCGCTCAGCCAAGCTCGCCAGGCGCTGATCGCATCGCTGTGTGAGCGCGCGAACCGCGCCGAAGCCGAGCAGGGCCGCCGGGTCGCCGAGGCCCGCGCGGCCGAACGCACCCAGATCGCACGCGAGATGCACGATGTGCTCGCCCACCGATTGTCCCTGCTGGCCACCTATGCCGGGGCACTGGAATACCGCCCTGACGCCAAGCCCGAACTGGTTTCCCGCGCCGCGGCCGTGGTGCGGACCGGGGCGCACGACGCGTTGAGCGAGCTGCGCGATGTCATCGCCGTACTGCGCGACAACGGCCAGGCAGGCGGCGAGGGTGGCCAACGTCCGCAGCCCGCGCTAGCCGACCTGCCCGAGCTGATCGAGGAGTCTCGCGACACCGGAACCCATGTCGAGCTGGACAATCGGCTCGCCGAGGCCGGCGGTCCGCCGAACGTCATTGGACGCACGGCGTACCGCGTGGTGCAGGAAGCACTGACGAACGCCCGCAAACACGCCACGGGAGAGCCGGTGCGGATCGTGCTCTCGGGCACGCCGGGCACGCGCCTCACCATCGACATCAACAACCGGATGCCCGGGCACACCACTGCCACGAACGCCGTGCCCGGCAGCGGCACCGGCCTGGTCGGTCTCACCGAGCGCGTGCGGCTGGCCGGAGGGGAGCTCGACCACCATGCGACCGATGGCGAGTTCCGGCTGCACGCCTGGCTACCGTGGCAGGTATGAGCGAAACCGTCCGGGTACTCATCGTCGATGACGACGCCCTGGTCCGTGCCGGCCTGACGATGATGCTCGACGGTGCGGACGGCATCAGTGTGGTCGCCGAGGTCAGTGACGGCGACCAGGTTCCCACCGCCGTCGCGGCCCACGCGCCCGACGTCGTGCTGATGGACCTGCGCATGCCCAAGGTGAACGGCATCATGGCCACCCAGTCGCTGCGCGCCCGCCCGCAGCCGCCCGAGGTGATCGTGCTGACCACGTTCGACACCGACGACAACGTGCTGCGTGCGTTGCGGGCAGGCGCGAGCGGATTCCTGCTCAAGGACTGCCCGCCAGCCCAGATCGCCGAGGCCATCCACCGGGTCGCGGCAGGCGATCCGATGCTGTCACCGGGAATCACCAGGAGGCTGATGGACCGTGCCGCCGCCGATGCCGGCGCCTATGAACGGGCACGCACCGCGCTGGCCGCGCTGAGCCCCCGCGAGCGCGAAGTCGCGGTCGCCATCGGCCACGGCAGGACGAACGCCGAGATCGCCGCCGAGCTCTACATCAGCGTGGCCACCGTGAAGGCCCACATCACTCGCGTCCTGGTCAAGCTGCATCTCACCAACCGCACCCAGATCACGCTGCTCGTCCACGACGCCGACCTCACCTGAGGTTCGTTGCCTGGCTACCCCCTATCAACCGGCGTCCTGGAACGACTCGTACCGCGTCGCGAGGCGATCGCGGTCCGGTCGGTCAGTTCGCGTCGACGGAACGATGACGTGCGGCGGTGAGGAGAGGACCCTCCTCATGGGAATTGCCAAGTGAAAATCACGTCACCGATCGCGGCCAGCTGGCAGCATTGGGGTATGTCTGACGACGTGATGTCCGTGCTCGGCACCGATCCCGGACTCTGCGGGAGCTGCCGATACCGCAAGTTGAACGAGACCCGCCGAGGTACCACTTACCTGCGCTGCACCAGGGCCTCCTGGGATGACCGCCTGCCGCGTTACCCGCGGCTGCCCGTCGAGGGCTGCGTTGGCTTCGAGCGGTAACGCGCGACCGTGCTCAGGAAGGATCGCGAAGGGATGGCTTGTCGATCTTCCCTACCGCGTTCTTCGGCAAGGCATCGCGCACGATGATGTCGACGGGGATCTTGAACTGCGACAACGAATGCCGGCATAGCTCGAACAACCGCTCAACGGTGACCGTCGAGCCGGGGCGAAGCGCGACATAGGCGAGCGGAACTTCGCCGTATGCCTTGTCGGGTCGCCCGACTACCGCGGCCTCCATCACGTCGTCGTCGCCGTACAGGGCATTCTCGATCTCCTTGGGGTATAGGTTCTCCCCGCCACGGATGATCATGTCTTTCACCCTGTCGACGAGCACCAGGTAGCCATCCTCCTCGAACCGGCCCACGTCTCCGGTGTGCAGCCAGCCGTCCACGACGGTCTTCGCCGTCTCGTCCGGGCGGCCCAGGTAACCGCGCATCACGTTGGGGCCACTGATGATCACCTCGCCGCTCCCGCCGTCTGGCACGGGCCAGCCTTCGCCGTCGACAATGCGGATCTGCTGCCCTGGCAACGGCAAGCCTACCGTGCCAGGCTTGCGTGGACCGTCCAGCGGGTTGACCGCCGACGCGCAGGTTGCCTCGGACAGCCCGTAACCCTCGACGATGACGATGCCGTAGCGCTGCTCGAAGCGGCCGATCAGCTCGGCGGGCATCGGTGCCGCGCCGCAGATCGCGAACCGGAGCGAGGAGGTGTCCGGCCGGACGCTCTCGTCCATTGTGGCCAGTCGCGAGTAGATGGTCGGCACCGCGGAAAAGTACGTGGGGCGCACCCGCCGCACCAGCGGGAAGAACTCATCCGCCGAGAACCGCGCCGATATCGTGGTGCGCCCACCCGCCAGCAACGGTGACAGGATGCTCAACAGGATCCCGTTGGCGTGGAACAACGGCAGCACGAGCAGGCAATGATCCGCTGCCGTGATCCGGAAGGCCCCGATCGCCATCTCGCACATCGCCATGAGGTTGCCGTGCGTAAGCATGACGCCCTTGGGAGTTCCGGTGGTGCCGCTGGTGTAGATCAGCAGCGCGAGGTCGCCCGCCCTGGTGCGCGGCAGCGGCCCCGCACCAGCGCGGGGCGCGGTGTCCCGCAGCAACGTGACGTCGATGGTCTCCGCGGTGTCGACAGGCGAAGGTCTTGCCTCGCTGATCAGGATCTTCGCTCCCGAGTCCGATAGCTGGTGACCGGCCTCGATATCGGTCAGCGCCGGATTAACCGGTGTCACCGCCGCCCCGAGCCGCCAGGCGGCGAACATGACCACGACCAGCGCGACCCGGTTGGTCAGCATGACGCCCACCACACCGCCCGCCCGAAGTCCGTGATCACCGAGCTGCGCGGCCACCGCGCGGACCCGCTCCGCGAACTGCCCGTTCGTGACCGCACCGTCGGCATCGGTCAGGCAGATACCGGCGGCGTCCGCTTTGGCCCGCGTGTCCGGCAACGTAGCAAGAGGCATCGTGACTCTCCGTGTTGGCGTTTCGTCGACGAAACGCTGGGCCTGACGGTGACGAGATCGGGGGAGCCCAGCGGGTCAGCCGTGCACGGTGACTTCGGGTTCGAGCAGGAGACCGAAGTTGCGCAGCACACCGAGCAGTTCCCGGTGACCGAATGCCTGGCAAGCCGAGGCGAACCCGGCCCGGCGTGGCGCCTGCTGCAGCAGCGAGTGCGCCGCGTATGCCTGCAGTAGGCCCGTCTGCTTGTAGTTGCTGTTGCCGTAGATGACGCAGTGCGCCCGGCCGAGCGGCCCCGAGGCGTGCACGGAGTCGATGGAGGTGTTGATCCTGGGATTCTCCCTCGGCGGCATCCCGGCCTGCACCGAACCGGCGACCTGTTCCAGCGCGGGCCCCTGCTGCTCCTGGGGAAGCGTCTTGATCTGCTCCTCCACCAGCTTGACCGTGTCCACCACGCCCTGCATGACGGCACGGTCGAACACGCCGGCCTGCACCTTGCAGGTGGCGACACGCGGATCATTCT
>JBOHEL010000215.1:0-8160 GCA_050700995.1 Sciscionella sp.
CGCCGCCCGGCTGGTGATACAGCTCGACCTGTGCCGGCAGGTTGGAGCCGGTGTTCTGCTCGTCCCAGAAGCTGGTCGGGGCCATCTGGGAATAGCGCAGGTTCAGTTCCTGGTAGGCGTCGAAGATGCCGCGCGATATCGCCCGCTCGTCGTCGCCGCCGGTGAGCACCGACTCGGTGCGCTTGCCGATCACGATCGCGGTGCCGGTGTCCTGGCACATCGGCAGCACGCCGCCAGCCGAGATGCAGGCGTTTCGCAACAGGTCGGTGGCGACGAAGCGGTCGTTCCCGCTGGCCTCGGGGTCGTCGATGATCTTGCGCAGGAGCGCGAGGTGGGAGGGCCGCAGCAGGTGCTGGATATCGGAGATGGCCTCCCTGGCGAGCAGGGTGAGGGTCTGCTGCTCGATGGTGAGGAACGTCCGGCCTGCGGCTTCGGTGACCTCGACGCCTTCGGAGGTCAGCAGCCGGTACTCGGTCTGGTTGTCCGGCCCGAGCGGGAGGACGTCGGTGTAGTTGAAGTCTGTGGTGGCGGTCACGGTGCGTGCGCTCCCTGCGGGTGTCTGGTCGCTGGACTGACCGTACCGCCCGTACCTGACGGTCACCGACGGGTGCGGCCGCCGGTGACGTGCGTCTCAGCTCGCGTAGGCGCGCAACTTCTCGGCCCGCTCGCCGTGCCGAAGCTTCGACACGACCTCGCGTTCGATCTGCCGGACCCGCTCGCGGGAAAGGCCATAGCGCTTCCCGATCTGGTCGAGCGTACGCGGCTGCCCGTCGTCGAGGCCGTAACGCAGCCGGATCACGGCCTGCTCCCGATCGTCCAGTGTGGCGAGCACGCGGCGCAGGTCGTCCTGCAGCAGCCCGGAGATGACCGCGTTCTCGGCGTCGGCGCCCTCGGCGTCCTCGATGAAGTCACCGAGTGGAGCGTCCTCCTCCGACCCGACAGGCATGTCGAGGCTCACCGGGTCGCGGGAGTGATCCAGTAGGTCGGCGACCTTCTCAGGGGTGAGCCCGACCTCCGCCGCCAACTCTTCGGTGGTGGCTTCCCTGCCGAGTTGCTGGTGTAGATCCCGCTTCATGCGGGCCAACTTGTTCACCTGTTCGACCAGGTGCACGGGCAGGCGGATCGTGCGACTCTGATCGGCCATCCCTCGGGTGATGGCCTGGCGGATCCACCAGGTGGCGTAGGTGGAGAACTTGAAGCCCTTGGCGTAGTCGAACTTCTCCACGGCGCGGATCAGCCCCAGGTTGCCCTCCTGGATCAGGTCCAGTAGCGGCATGCCCCTGCCGGTGTAGCGCTTGGCGAGACTGACTACCAGCCGGAGGTTGGCCTCGAGCAGGTGGTTCCTCGCCACCAGACCGTCGCGCACCAGCGCGGTGAGCTCGGTCTTACGCTTGGGAGCGGTGCGGCTCGCGGTGTCGAGCAGATGCTGGGCGAACACACCGGCCTCGATGCGCTTGGCGAGGTCGACCTCTTGCGCGGCGGTCAGCAGCGCGGTGCGGCCGATACCGTTGAGGTATACCCGAACGAGGTCGGCTGCCGGGCTCTGGCTGTCCAGGTCGGCATCTGCGGCGCGCTGCCCTGGTACCTTGGCTTGGATGGTGTGCGGCACGGTCATCGTGCTCCCCCTCCTCGGAACGTGGAGTTCAGCCTCTTGGGCTGACACTGATGGAAACGAGGAAGGACCCCGATTCGTTCCCGTCCTCCCATATCTCAAGGACGTGGCGGGACCGGAGCCGGTTGCTCTACCAAACCTGAGGTTTGGCTGAGAGCTGGCTCACCCGGTCCCGGCCAGCCCACCTGGAATAGACGAGCCCCTCCGGTCTGGGGGTAACCGGAGGGGCTCTCGGCGGCCGGGGGGTGACCGCCTGAGACACCAGGATAGTAGACGCGTCCACGATGCGCAGCCCCCGCTGGGAGTAGCCGATCGGTTACACGATGAATGTCTGATTCCAGTGGACTGACGCCGCTGGCCGAGTACAGCGCCTTACTCGCTGGAAGGGCAACGACGAGCTGGGCGAAGCAGAGCGGGCGTGATATTGCGGCGTGCCAAGGGGTGGTCGCGAGTGTCCTGCCCACACGGACCTGTGCGGGGCCTCATGCTCCCTTCGCTGACACGCGTCATCGGTGTGGCCGGTGTGCCCGGTGATGCTCTGTATCCTCGGTTGGCACTGTTGTGCAGTCACAGTGTTGTGCAGTCACAGTGGATCCCGCTGGATTTTATGGTTGAAAGGCCGATACAACTGAAATTATGGCGCAAATACAGTACGGCGATTCATTGGCAGTCAGAAAGAGTTGAATGGCGCGAGCCGATTTCACCCAGCCCTTCATCTGCTCCGGCGTCTACGTTGGTGTGGGTGATCTTGCCCGTGATCCGCTCGCGGGTGTCGTCGCTGCACCCGCAGCTTCGCCACCTGCGTCCTCAGTGATCGGCCGACTACCCACCGACGAAACGGCTACTCGGCGGTGCGCCGCATCCGGTCAGGAATCGGGCAAATCACACCTCGACGATCACCGTGAAGGGGCCGTCGTTCACGCTGTGCACGGCCATCCGTGCGCCGAACCTGCCGGTGCCGACCACCGCGCCGCGCAGGCGCAACTCGCTGAGGACCTGCTCGACCAGCGGCTCCGCGTCCTCGCCTCGGGCGGCCGCCGCCCACGACGGGCGCCTGCCCTTGCTGGTATCGCCGTAGAGCGTGAACTGGCTGACCACCAGCAGTGGCGCCCCCGTCGTCGCGCAGGACCGTTCGCCGTCCAGGATCCGCAGTTCGTGCAGTTTGCGCGCCATTGCGACCGCCTGCCCGCCGGTGTCGGCAACGCCGACCCCGAGCAACACCAGCAACCCGGGCTGGCCGATCGCGCCGACCACCTGGCCGTCCACCAGCACTGCTGCCTCGCTCACCCGCGTGACAACCGCCCGCATGCCCGCTCCCGTCGCCGGCTCGCCTCGATGGGAAGAGTGTCGCCTATCGGCGGTTTCGACACGGATTGCCTCCCGGGGTGTCGGGCGGGCGCCGTTGGTGGGACGATGGAGGTGGCCGAGAGAATGAGGTGGTGTCGTGAAGGACCAGCAAGCCGACACCCCGGTACTGATCACCGAGGCCCAACCGTCCTTCGATGACGATCACGCCGCGCGTAAGCGCAAGTACACGATTATGATGGCGTCGCGAGTCCCGTTGTTGATCTTGGCTGGGGTGTTTGTCAACATCTGGTGGCTGGCGTTGCTGTTCGTGGTCATCTCGGTGCCTCTGCCGTGGATCGCGGTGCTGATCGCCAACGATCGGCCGCCGCGCAAGGCCGAGAAGGTCAACCGCTACGCACCGACGCCGGACGTCAAGGAACTGGAAGCGCGCGAACACCAGGTCATCGAACCCCGCCAGGACCGTTCTGGCCGATGACGACGAGGCCGCAGGACATTCTGCGGAGGGTGCGGCATGATGGTTGCCATGAGTGCGCCAACCCAGACACTGCCGGACGTCGACACCCGCCCGGAGGGCACCGAACGTACCAGCGACGATGCCCCCGAGGTATTCCATTACGTGCGCAAGAACAAGATCGCCGAGAGCGCGGTCATGGGCTCGCACGTCGTGGCACTGTGTGGCGAGGTATTCCCGGTGACGAAGTCGGCGAAGCCTGGCTCACCGGTCTGCCCGGCCTGCCAGAAGATCTACAACCGGATGTCCAAGGGCGGCGACGAGGGCTGAACTGTTGACCCTAGCTTCGCTAGCGGCGGTCCGGCTGCTCCGGTGATTCGGTGCCAGCTTGCTCGGTCGCGTCGATGGGCGCTGGGGCGGCGTCCGCGTTCCCGTTCTCGTCTTGGTCCTCGCCGGCGGTGTTGCCCTCGTGACGGCGCCAGGCGCGGCGGCCGGCATCGGATTTCACCCGTTCGGCGACCCTGACCATCTCCAGGCGTCGCCACTTGCGCCGTTGTATCCGTGTCATGCCTGCAGGCCACATCTCCTGGATCGCGGAGTTGAAGTGCGCCCCGACCACAATCGCCAGGCCGATGAAGAAGGTCAGCAGCAGGAACGCGATCGGGGCGGCGAGGGCACCGTAGGTGTAGCCGGTCTTGGTGATGGTCGCGAGGTAGATGCGCAGCCCGATGCTGGCGAGCACGAAGATCACCATCGCGAGCGCTGCCCCAGGTAGCCCCCGGTGCCACGGCAACTTGCGCGGTAGCGCGACCTTGTAGAGGGTCGCGAGCGCGATGATCAGCAGCACGGCGATCACCGGGTAGTAGGCGAAGCCGGTGATCTGGGCGATGGTCGGCTGCCATGCCGCTGGGAACACCTTCGGCAAGTAGTTCGGTCCGAGCGCGAGCACCGGCAGTCCGATCACCGCGAGCACCAGGCCGACCAGGTAGAGCAGCATCGCGTAGAACCGTTGCCATACTTCGTTGCGCACGCCGTACTGGCCGTGCGCCACAGTGATCGCGTCCACGAAGGATGACATCGCCGAGGAACCCGCATAGAGCGATATCAGGAAGCCGATCGAGGCGACCTCGCCCTGGGCGCTGGTGAGCAGGTCCTGCACGGTCGGGGCGATGATCGTGTTGACGACATTGCCGCTGAAGATCTGCCGGCTGAAGCTGATGATCTTGTCCTGCACGGCTCGCACCACACCCTGGCCGAACCAGTCTCCGAGGAAGCCGACACAACCCAGCAACCCCAGCAGCAGCGGGAACAGTGAGAGCGTCTGCCAGTAGGCTGCCTCGGCGGCTTCGGAGAAGAGATTCTCCGCCCACGCCTTGGAGAGCGTGCGCTTCACCAGCGCCCAGACGCCACGGCGGCCGGTCTGCGCGCCTGCCGCCGCGGTCGAGGAGTGCCGCTCGGCCGATTGGGTGTTCATCGTGCTCCAGCATGCCGCTTCGGGGACAAGGCGGCTGATCCACCCCATACCGGCGGCGTGTCCGCGCTCCCGGCATAGCGCTGCCGGTAAACTCATGGGCAGCCCTCTTCGCGAGCCGCGGGAGGGCATCAGCATGTCAAGAGCTTCGCCCGCGCGGCGCAAGCAGGTGACGGCAGCGGCGGAAGGAGCACAACAGCCTGTGGCCCAGCTCGACTACGTCCCAGCCGAGGAAGAGCAGGTTCCCGAGCGTCCGCTGCGCACCTGGCAGCGCCGGGCGCTGACGAAGTACCTGGCCGAGCGCCCGAAGAACTTCCTCGCCGTTGCCACTCCCGGCGCCGGGAAGACCACATTCGGGCTGCGGGTGGCCGCCGAGCTGCTCGCCGATCGCACGGTGCAGGCGATCACCGTGGTGACGCCGACCGAGCACCTCAAGCATCAGTGGTCCGCGGCTGCTGCGGCGGTAGGCATCGCGATCGACCCGAACTTCCGCAACACCACCGGTGCGACCTCCCGTGACTTCCATGGCGTCGCGGTGACCTACGCCCAGGTCGCCGCGCACCCGTCGCTGCACAGGGTGCGTACCGAGAACCGCAAGACGCTGGTGATCCTCGACGAGATCCACCACGGCGGGGACGCGAAGTCATGGGGCGACGCTGCGCGGGAGGCGTTCACCCCGGCCGCCAGGCGGCTGGCGCTGACAGGGACGCCGTTCCGCAGTGACGACTCGGCGATCCCGTTCGTCGAGTACGAGCCCGATGCCGATGGCCTGCCGCGCAGCCGTGCCGATCATTCCTACGGCTACGCCGATGCGCTGGCAGACGGTGTGGTGCGTCCGGTGATCTTCCTCGCCTACTCGGGGGAGGCGAGTTGGCGTGACAGTGCCGGGGAGGAGTTCACCGCAAGGCTTGGTGAGCCGCTGACGGTTGAGCAGACGGCACGCGCCTGGCGCACCGCCCTCGACCCTGCGGGGGAGTGGATACCCGCCGTGCTGCACGCCGCCGACACCCGGCTCACCCAGCTGCGCGATGGCGGGATGCCGGACGCGGGTGGCCTGGTGATCGCCTCGGACCACGAGTCGGCCAAGGGCTACGCGAAGCTGCTGGAGCGCACTACTGGGCATCATCCCGTCGTGGTGCTTTCCGACGACCCGAGGGCATCGGCCAGGATCGGGCAGTTCGCCGAGTCCGATGATCGCTGGCTGGTGGCGGTGCGGATGGTCTCGGAGGGGGTGGATGTGCCACGACTCGCGGTCGGCGTCTACGCGACCAGCGCCGCCACCCCGCTGTACTTCGCGCAGGCGATCGGCCGTTTCGTGCGTAACCGGGTGCCCGGTGAGACCGCGAGCGTTTTCCTGCCGAGCGTGCCGGTGCTGCTGGAGCTCGCCAGCGAGATGGAGGCCGAGCGTGACCACGTGCTCGGCAAGCCGCATCGCGCCAACGAGGGTTGGGACGATGAGCTGCTTGCCGCGGCCAACCGCACCCAGGACGAGCCAGGCGAGGACGAGAAGGCTTTCACCTCGTTGAGCGCGTCGGCCGAGCTGGACCAGGTGATCTATGATGGCTCCTCCTTCGGAACCGCCACTTTCGCCGGCAGCGATGAGGAGCAGGACTACCTGGGCCTGCCGGGGCTGCTTGAGCCGGATCATGTGCGCGCACTGCTGCGCAAGCGGCAGGAGGAGCAGCTACACAAGGCCGCCGGGCGGAAGCGGGACCCACCTTCGCGGGAACGGCAGCGGTCCGCGTCGGTCGGTGAGCGGTTGTCCACCCTGCGCAAGGAACTGAACACCCTCGTGGCGATGTACCACCACCGCACCCGCAAGCCGCACGGCGTGATCCACGGCGAGTTGCGCAAGCACTGTGGCGGTCCGCCGACCGCGATGGCCAGTATCGAGCAGCTCGAAGAACGGATCGCGCTCTTGCGGTCCTGGTAGTCGGCCACAGGGCCTGTTGGCGGGTGTCGCATCCGGTTGGCAGCTCGATGTCCCCTCCGAACTCGGTTAGCGCACGATCGGTGAGGGTGGGCCGGGTATCGGCGACCGCGCGAGGTAGTCCTCGGTGGTTGCCGACCTCGCGTTCGAACGCGGACTGCGCGCCCTCGCGAGCGGCGCACGCGTTATCGGCCGGTCTGAAAATCTAGGACATCAGGCGCCACAGGGCAGCCGCTCCTCGCGTTCGCGGAGCTGGAAATCAGTTTCAGCGGTTCACTGGTCACTTCCGTGACGTGGCTCCTCCGCCATGGCCGTCCTGGCGACAGGGTTACCGGGTCGTACCTGGTGGCGTCGCCGTGACCGAATCGTGTCGTGATGCCACACCTGTATCGATACAGTATGCCTTCAACCACGTGCACTTC
The DNA here is from genome assembly GCA_050700995.1 of Sciscionella sp. Classification (GTDB taxonomy): domain Bacteria; phylum Actinomycetota; class Actinomycetes; order Mycobacteriales; family Pseudonocardiaceae; genus JBOHEL01. The sequence goes on from JBOHEL010000215.1 coordinate 7,195, forward strand.
TGGCATATGTTGTGGCCCACAACATTTCCCGTCGGTCGGCGAACCGGCAATCACGAATGGGGATACGAATGCGGAGATCCATCCTCGCCTCGCTCGTCGTGAGCTCGGGCCTAGCCCTGGCGATCGCGGGATGCGGGGCCAACAGCTCGGGCAGCGGCTCCGGCAGCGGCAAGTCCGGCGCGGCAAGCGGCGGAGGTGGTGTCAAGGTTGGCGTGATCCTCCCCGAAACCGCGACTTCGGCGCGCTGGGCCGGTTTCGACGCGCCGATGCTGAAGAAGGCGCTGCAGCAGCGCGGCATGTCGCCGATCATCCAGAACGCCCAGGGCGACACCCAGAAGTTCTCGCAGATCGCTGACAGCATGCTCAGTCAACACGTCAAGGTACTGATTGTCGCGGCCCCGACGGGCGACTCCGGTGCGGCGGTCGAGCAGAAGGCCAAGCAGCAGGGCGTTCCCACCATCGACTACGACCGGCTGAACCTTGGCGGCAGCGCCAACTACTACGTCAGTTTCAACAACGAAAAGGTCGGCGAGCTGCAGGGTAAGGCGCTGGCCACGGCGCTGAAGGGCAAGCCGGGCGCACAGGTGATCGAGATCGAGGGTTCGCCGACGGACAACAACGCCACCCTCTTCCACGAAGGCCAGGAGAAGATCCTCAAGCCGCTGTACGACTCCAAGAAGCTCGTGAAGGTCGGCAGCCAGGCCATCGACGGCTGGGACAACCAGAAGGGTGGCCAGACCTTCGAGCAGCTGCTGACGGCCAACGGCGGCAAGGTGGACGGCGTGCTGGCGGCAAACGACGGGCTGGCGGGCGCCATCATCACCGTGCTGCGCAAGGATGGGTTGGCAGGCAAGGTGCCGGTCACCGGGCAGGACGCCACCGCTGACGGCCTGTCCGCGATCCTGCGGGGACAGCAGTACTCGACCGTGTTCAAGCCCATCCAGCAGGAGGCGGACGCCACCGCCG
>JBOHEL010000216.1:0-8145 GCA_050700995.1 Sciscionella sp.
CATACCCCGGCACCCGGGGGTGCGCGGCCGCGCAGAGATTAATCACGCCGATCGCTAACGACAGCAGTACGCCAACCAGGCGCGTCGTCCTCGGCAAGTTGAATGCGGTCACTCTCAGCAGATGGAACACGCGAACTCCACTCCATCAGTAGCGGCAGGCCGGACGGCCAGTTAGCTCTACGACACGTAGTACTACCACGTGTAGATTACTAGTTCTTGCTCGACCCGCACCGCCCGTGTCGCCGATCCCACACTGCGCTTCCCGATCACGGCGGCGGCAATGTCAGGTCGGGAGCGGACGCGACGCGGCTCGCCGCACTGCTGGTGTTGGCCAACGCCGGCTGGGCAAGGTGCTCGGCGTGCTGGTTCCACTGGTTTTCGTGCTGTCGCTGGAATATCGGCACGAGCGGGCAGGCACGAGGTGAGTGCCGGGGCCGCTCAACGCTCGGAGATCGGTTAGAGCACGGGTTTGATGTCCACGATCGGTGTGCGATCCAGGGCTTCGAGGTGGCCTACCCGGATCCGGAGCCCTGCGATCGACAGGATGGTGACCCGATGGCATTGGGCCGATCCGGGGAACGGGTGCTGAACACCCCGGCCTCGGGGCGGGTGCGATCATCTCGTGGATGCACCACCAGTCGCAGGCGTCGGACCGGTGCCATGCTGGTGACATGGCAACGCGGAAGCCCAGCGCGCCGGTAATGCTCGCGATCGGCGCGGCCCATCTGACCATCACCACGCTCACCTGGCGCGACTTACGCCGTCGACCGGCACGGCTGGTTCGCGGAAAGAAGCTCTACTGGCGCATTGCCAGCGGGCTGAACACCACAGGGTCGCTCGCGTACTTCCTCTTCGGCCGCCGCCCCTCATGAGACATCCGGGGCGCAGGGGCTTGCCAACGCGTTGCGGGTTGGCAAGCAGCGGGCCTGTGATGAACTCGGCGGACGCGGTGGCGACATCAGGCGGCGCCCGATTGCTCCGTGCCCGACGGGCCGGGGTGCTGTCCCCAACTCGTAGGGATCGGTCACGATGCGCGGCGACCTCGCAGTAGCCCGCGCACGGCCTCCGTAGCACCACAATGGTGGCACGCTACTCGTCTTAGGCTCCTGTACAGTTGTACTAGTACAGCTGTACAGGAGGGGTGTCCGGTGGCTTATCTTTTCCTGATCGCCGCGATCGCGACCGAGGTCGTTGGGACGAGCCTGCTCAAGGCGACGCAAGGGTTCAGCAGGCTGTGGCCGACGCTGGCGTGCCTCGCGGCATACGCGGCAGCCTTCGGGTTCTTGTCGCAGGCGATCAAACAGGTACCGGTAGGGGTGGCCTACGCGGTGTGGGCGGGCCTCGGCACGGCGGCGATTGTCGCGATCGGCGTGACATTCTTCGGTGAGGCGATCAGCGTGAGCAAGGTCGTCGGCGTGATGCTGATCATCGTCGGCGTGGTGGTGCTCAACCTCGGAGGTGCGCATTGAACGTGATAGCACCAGGCGCGGGAAGGGATCCGGAGGGCCGCAAGCGCGCGATCATCGACGCGGCTGCCGGTGTCGTCGCCGATGTCGGCGTCGGGAGGGCAACCCACCGGGCCATCGCGGCCCGCGCCGGTGTTCCGCTTGGCGCGACCACCTACTACTTCCCGACGCTGCGAGATCTGGTGGTCGCCGCGCTGGAAGAGGTAGCCGGAGCCGCTCGTGCCGAACTCGATACCTGGGCGCGTGAGTTGGCAGGTGCCGAGGACATACCGAAGGCACTGGCCGAACTCGCGCACGGCTATGTCGCCGACCGGCCTCGCGCCGTGGTCGAATGCGAGCTGTATCTGGCAGCCGCACGTGATCCTGCGCTGGGTCCCTACGCCCGGATCTGGATAGACGGCCTATCCGTGCTGCTGTCGCGATTCACCACCACGGATGCCGCTGCCGCGTTGGCAGCACTCCTCGATGGCGCGATTATCCAGGCGCTCGTGACCGGCGATGACCTAGATACCCGCCGGCTCGCGCCGGCGATCGAGTCCCTCGTCAACGGCAGCGCCGTGCGCCGCGCATAGCGCCCGAGCAGCGGTCGCTGACCGCCACCGCGCGGTCCGGCGCTCAGCCGGGCCGCAGCGCGCGCCGGAAGATCGCTTCGACCTGCTGCCTGGCGGGCGGCGGATCGCTCAGTACGGCCTGCATGAGCAGTCCGCAGTACGCGACGGCGAGCAACCGCCCGGTGTCGGGATCGGTGCGTGCGATGAACAGTTCCAACAGCGCCGCGTCCCATGCGATGCTGATCGCTCGCAGCCGGGGACGGTGCAGCGCGGCGACATACAGTTCGTAGGCGACGAGAGTGCTGTGCCGATCCTCCCCGAGGTAGCGCAGCACCAGCTCGGCCAGCGCCTCGGCGAAGTCCGCATCGGGCGGCAGCCTTGCCTCCCATTCCCGAATCTGCGCAGCGTCCTCGTCCGCTGCGTTGTGCAACGCGACGGCTAGCAGGTCGTCAAGCGTCGCGAAGTGGTAGGTAGTTGAGCCCAGCGGTACGCCTGCTGTGGCGGCGACCGCCCGGTGCGTCAGGCCCTCCACGCCACGCTCGGCTACCACCTGCAGCGCCGCCTTGGCGATCCGCTCTCGCCGCTCGGGGTCGTTCCGTCCTCTGACTCGCCGCGAGTCGCGTACGTCGTTCGTCGACATCGTCAGCAGCCAACCGCAGCGCGACACCGTGTCATCGGGTGCCACGGCGTGCCGGTGGGGTGTTCCTGCGCGGAGCTGTCCATTCGAGTCCAACCGCCGATAATTGTGGACGTCTGTACACGAGCTATGTACAAGTGTACACTCACGCCGTGCTGTGGGTCACACCCAACGTCAAGTCGCTGTCGATCATGCGGGAAACGGGCGGTATGAAGCATATCCACAGGAACGGCGAGAAGCAGTGGTCGCGCTCGGCTACCAGGTCGAACGCCGCTCGCCCCCGGTGCCGTGACCCCCGACCGCTCCGCGATCGTCGTGGCTGAGCAACGCGTGCCAGTCCACGCACCTTCGGCCGCACCGACCGGTGGTCACACCGTGTTTGACGGTGCGGGCAGCCCGCGGGACGGCGCGCGGGCCGAGATTTCGGTGCGGGGGTTGTGGAAGGTGTTCGGGGCGAGGGCGGGCGCGGTGCTCCGCGATGTTGAGCGGGGGGAGTTGCCGGTCTCGGAGATCAGGGAGCGCACGGGCTGCGTGGCGGCCGTCCGGGACGTCGACTTCGAGGTGTGTCGTGGCGAGGTTTTCGTGATCATGGGTCTGTCCGGATCGGGGAAGTCGACGCTGGCGCGCTGTCTGACGCGGCTGATCGAGCCGACTGCGGGTTCGATCCACTTTCAGGGTGAGGACATTGTGGGCGCGGGCGCTCGGGTGCTTCGGGAGCTGCGCCGCCGCAAGTTCTCCATGGTCTTCCAGAACTTCGGCTTGTTGCCGCACCGGCGCGTGCTCGACAACGTTGCTTACGGGCTTGAGGTGCGGGGTACCGGCAGGAAGGAGCGGATGCGGCGCGCGGCCGAGGTTACCGAACTCGTCGGGCTCTCGGGCTACGAGAACTCCTACCCAGATCAGATCTCTGGTGGCATGCAGCAGCGCGTCGGCCTGGCGAGGGCGCTTGCCAACGATCCCGAGGTGCTGATCTTCGACGAGCCGTTTTCCGCGCTGGACCCACTGATCCGCAGGGATATGCAGAGCGAGGTCCTGCGGCTGCATCACGAGGTCGGCAAGACGATGGTGTTCATCACTCACGATCTGGATGAGGCGTTGAAGCTCGGCGACCGGATCCTGATCATGCGTGACGGCGAGGTGATCCAGGTGGGCGCCGGTGACGAGCTCGTTGGCGCCCCGGTTGACGACTATGTGCGGGACTTCGTCCGCGATATCCGCAAGGCAGAGGTGCTGACCCTGAAGTGGATCATGCGGGCGCCGCGCCGTGACGACCCGCTCGACGGGCCCGAGATCGCACCCGACGTTGTTGTCTGCGACGCCGTTCGCGCGGTGCTCGCGGCGCACAAGCCGCTGCGCGTGGTGGCGGAGGGGCGGCTTCTCGGCATGGTCGGACACGAGGAGATCCTCGCCATGGTCGCCGGTGGTGTCGAGCGATGACGGCCGAAGGCGACGATGGCGTGAGCATCGTAGGGCCGGCCGCGGTCCGAGGAGCGCAGCGCCGAGGAGTCGAGCGATGACGGCCGAAGGCGACGATGGCGTGAGCATCGTAGGGCCGGCCGCGGTCCGAGGAGCGCAGCGCCGAGGAGTCGAGCGATGACGGCCGCTGCGGTGGCGTTGCCGCAGGTCCGCCGCATGGACCGCAGGGTCGTTGCCGCTGTGGTGGTCGTGGTGTGGGTCGTGCTTTACCAGGTGCTCGGTGGGCGTGACACGCTGGCGCTGGGCCCTTCCGGCGTCACGGGTTTCCACACCAAGCTCAACCAGTTGAACTCGGCTATTGGCCAGGATCGCAACAGCAACCCGTTTTTCGTTTACTTCATCAACGAGATCTATGTCGGCGTGAACCATCTGGTGCTGTTCTTCCAGGGTTTGCTCTCGCAGCCCGCCTACGGCAGGCCGGTGCCGCTGATCGGCTGGCTCGGTGTCGTGGTGCTCGCGGCGTACCTGTCCTGGGTGTTTGGTAACGCGAAGGTGGCGGTGCTGACGGCCGCGGGGTTTGTCTTCATCGGCTTGCAGGGGCTGTGGCAGGACAGCATGGATACGCTCGCGTTGACGCTGAGCGCGGTGCTGATAGCGCTGGTGATCGGGATTCCGCTCGGGGTGTGGGCCGGTGTCTCGAACATCGTCAGCCGGATCGTCACCCCGGTGCTTGACGTCATGCAGATCATGCCCACCTTCGTTTACCTCGCCCCGCTCGTGCTGCTTTTCCTGATCGGCCCGGCGTCGGCCACCATCGCGACGTTGATCTACGCTCTGCCGCCGGTCATCCGGATCACCGCGCACGGTGTCCGGTCGGTGTCGGTGACTACGCTCGAAGCCGCCGAATCGATGGGGTCGACACGGTGGCAGCGGCTGCGCAAGGTCATGCTCCCGATGGCGAAGCGGACGATCGTGCTCGGCGTCAACCAGACGATCATGGCGGCGCTGTCGATGGCGGTGATGGCGGCATTGATCGGCGCCCCTGGGCTCGGTCAGACCGTTGTGAACGCGCTGGAGACGCTCGACGTCGGTATGGCGTTCAATGCCGGGCTGGCTATCGTCATCCTGGCGATCGTGCTCGACCGTGCCACGACCGCGGCCAGTGTGCGCGCCGAGAACGCCAGGCGTGCCGCGCCCGGACTGGCGCGAAAGCTGCGCCGGCCCGCGCTCGGCATCGGCGCGGTGGTGACTGTGATCGCGCTCTACCTCGCCTACACCTACCAGTACGCCTCGCGATTTCCCACCGCGCTCACGTTCGGTTCGACATCGATGAGCACCGATATCGGCTCGCCGATTCAGCGCTGGGTCACGTTGGTGAGCAACGCCATCCAGCAGCATTTCTCCGGCGTCACCAACGCGATCAAGAACGCGGTGACCAACGGTGCGATCAACCCGCTGCAGGCGTTGTTGGAAGGCTCGCCGTGGTATCTCGCCTTCGCCGCGATCGTGCTGCTCGCGCTACTGGCGGGCGGGTTGCGAGCCGCGATCGTGTCGGCCGCGTGCCTCGGCCTGATCATCGGCACCGGTCTGTGGCAGGACAGCATGGTGACGTTGGCTGCGGTGCTGGTGGCGACGATCGTGGTGGTGATCCTCGCGGTGATCTTCGGCGTGTGGATGGGGCGCAGCGGCCGGGCCGACCGGTTTATCCGCCCCGTGCTTGACGCGGGGCAGACCATGCCGTCGTTCGTGTACCTGGTGCCTTTCATCGCACTGTTCGCGGCGAGCAGGTTCACCGGCATCATCGCCGCGGTCGTGTATGCGACACCGGTCGCGACCAAGATCGTCGCGGACGGGGTGAGCGGGGTGTCCCAGACGGCCATCGAGGCGGCCACCTCCGTCGGGTCGAGCCGGTGGCAGGTCATCAGGAAGGTCCAGCTGCCGATGTCGACGCGTTCACTTGCGCTCGCCGCGAACCAGGGCCTGATCTACGTGCTGGCCATGGTCGTCATCGGCGGCCTTGTCGGCTCGGGTGCCCTCGGCTACGACATCGTCAACGGCTTCTCGCAGGCTGCCTACTTCGGTAAGGGGCTAGCGGCCGGGCTCGCGATTGTGCTGCTGGGCATCTTGCTCGACCGGACGAGTCAGGCCGCAACGCGTCGCGCCTCCGGCGGCTTGCCCGCAGGTCACGGTCGCTGATGACGGCCGAAACACCGGTGGCGCACCCGGCAGGGCGCGCCACACCCCATGCCACCGTTGGTGGCGATCGCCAGAAGGGACACGGCATCATGAGGAATCCGATCACCAGCAGGCCGCAGCGGCGGACGATCATAGCCATGACAGCGTTTGGCGCCACCCTCGCCATGGTGCTCGCCGGTTGCGGTGGAGCGAAAGTCGGCGCCTCGGGCAGTTCGGGTGGCGGTGCGAGCGACTCGTCTTCTGGCTGCGGCACGGTGAATCTCGCGGACAACCCGTGGGTCGGCTATGAGGCCGACGTTGCGGTGGTGTCCTACCTCGCCAAGACCAAGCTTGGCTGCACGGTGAACGTGAAGCACATCGACGAGCAGGTGTCGTGGCAGGGCTTCGCTACCGGCCAGGTTGACGTCATCCTGGAGAACTGGGGCCACCAGGATCTCGCGAAGAAATACATAACCCAGCAGAAGGTGGCCAAGGACGCCGGGCCTACCGGTAACATCGGCGTGATCGGTTGGTTCGTGCCGCCATGGATGGCCAAGAAATACCCGGATATCACCAACTGGAAGAACCTCAACAAGTACGCCAGTATGTTCAAGACCTCGGAATCCGGCGGCAAGGGGCAATTGCTCGACGGCGACCCTTCATATGTGACCAACGACGCCGCGCTCGTCAAGAACCTCCACCTGAACTACAAGGTCGTCGAGGGTGGTAGCGAGGCCGCGCTGATCCAGAGTTTCCGCTCGGCGCAACAGCACAAGACGCCGCTGCTGGCGTATTTCTATTCGCCGCAGTGGTTCCTGAACGAGGTACCGCTAGTGAAAGTCAACCTGCCGAAGTGGACACCGGGCTGCGATTCCAAACCCGCGACGGTCGCGTGTGACTACCCGCCCTACAACCTGAACAAGGTCGTCGCCACCAAGTTCGCGAAGTCGGGTAGCCCCGCCTACCAGCTGGTCCAGAACTTCAAGTGGACCAACAAGGACCAAAACGAGGTCGCCAAGTCGATCGCGGTAGACAAGATGTCCGACAAGGACGCCGCCAAAAAGTTCCTCGACGCCCACCCAAAGCTGGTCAAGCAGTGGCTGGCTGGCACCGGCAAGAGCTGAGCGTGGGCAATGTCGATGACAGCCAGGCACGACGTGTGACGGCCCCCGCAAATCTGCCGAGGTCTTGATCCAGCGGTCGCAGGCGTTCTCTCGATCACCGGCAAGACACCACTCAGGATCGCGCCGCGCGGCGGAGGTCAAGCAGGAGGTCGTCGAGCAGGCGCTCCTCGTGCAACGGCACGCCGTGGTGCTGGTACACCGAGCGCAATCCGGTGAGGCCGGCATCGTCGGTACCCGCCTCGGGTGGATCCAGGTAGTGGGCGTACACCCGTGCGTCGAAGCGCCACAGGGTTGCCGAGGGTGCGACCGAGCGCACCTGCTCGACGATCCTGAGGCCTGCCTCGTCGATGTCGGCGCGAACCGCGATCACGCAGCCTGAGTCAGCCAACGCCCCCAGCAGGTCCAGCACGGTGACCGTGGGCATTCCGCCGGTGCACACCATCGCGGGACAGCGGGCGCCGAACTCGTCGGCCGCCGCTTCCAGCACAGTCGGGTTTTCGCACACGAACACCTCGGTGCCGACGGGTGCGGATAGTCGCCCTGCCAGGGCGCGCAACGGCAGCCACACCGGCTCGCCAGGCACCGCGCCGCAGAACGCGACAGCGGGGGCGTCGCCGCGCAGCGGAAGGTTCAGCACGAGCGCCCGAGAGGACACGCCGTCGCACCGTACGCCCGCCACGGCCAGCGCCTGCCGCCATTGCTTACCGCCGCGCAATGGCCGGGGGAGCCGGTGCACGGATGCGGCGAGCCTTGCCACCGCGCGCCCGAGCGCGGTG
>JBOHEL010000217.1:0-8143 GCA_050700995.1 Sciscionella sp.
AAACGTACTGGCTACCGGGTTGGAGATCCAGCAACAGCAACGTTTTGGGCCCGCGGGCATCGTCGAGCGGCTGGCCGCGCACAAACCTCCGGCGGGTCGCGAATAGCCCTCGTTCCACGTGGAACCGTCAACCAGCAGGCCCTCGGGGTTACTCCCGATCGTCGTCGGGATTCCACGACAGCAGCCGAACCTTACTGACGGTTTGCAGGTGGCGCCGCATCGCACGGACCGCGCCCTTCGCCTCACCGGCCCGGATCGCATCCGCGATCTTGCGGTGCTGCCGTAAGGACTGGGACGGTCGCTCCGGCTGTTGCAGTGACTCGTGCCGACTCTCCGCAACCTGTCCCGCCATCGCCTGCATGAACTCGTCGAGCAGATCGCTGTGCGCGGCGGCGGTGACGGCGGCGTGGAAGCGCCGGTCCCCCGCCTCACCGGGTGCACCAGCCATGACCTCCTGGTCCATCAGCGCCAGCGCGGCGTCGATCTCAGCGAGGTCGCTTTCGGTGCGACGCAGCGCTGCCAACTCGGCGAGCTTGGTCTCCACCGCCTCTCGGGCGTCGAGTACGTCGGGCAGCCTGCGGCGCCGCTCCACCAGCGCCTCGACCGGTTCCACGCTGAGGCTGTCGGACAGCAGGTAGGTCCCGCCGCCGTGCCGTACGTCCACCAGACGTTGCACTTCCAGCACGACGATGGCCTGCTTGATCGAAGCGCGGCTGACGCCGAGCCGCTCGGCGAGCTCCCGCTCTGGCGGTAACCGGTCGCCTGCCTTCAGTCCCGCCGCGGCGACATGCTCGCGGAGTTGGGCGACCACCTGCTCGTAGAGCCGGGGGCGGGAGAGCGGATGCAGCGAATCGGCCACCGGAACTCCTTGACATCTGGACTGCGTGTCCGCACAATCCTAGCCTAATGGATAAGTGGCTAAGTGGCTCAGCCACTTTGAATTTGGAGGCAACGATGCCAAGCGCACTTGACCCCGGTGTAGTACATCGGGCCAACCGCCGCCGCGCGGTGATCGCGAGCACCGTGGGCACCACGATCGAATGGTACGACTTCTTCCTCTACGGCACTATCGCCGCGCTCGTGTTTCCCCAGCTGTTCTTCCCTGGCAGCTCCCACGGTGTCGGGGTGCTGGCATCGTTCAGCACGCTTTTCGTCGGCTTCATCGCCCGCCCGATCGGCGCCGCTATCTTCGGCCACTACGGCGACCGGGTAGGCCGCAAGGCCACCCTGGTCATCACGCTGCTGCTGATGGGCATAGCCACCACGTTGATCGGTGTGCTGCCCGGCTTCGCCACCCTCGGTGTCGCGGCCCCCGTGCTGCTCACCGTGCTGCGGGTGGTGCAGGGCATCGGGGTCGGCGGCGAGTGGGGCGGCTCGGTGCTGATGTCCATGGAATGGGGCAGCTCCCGCAGGCGTGGACTGATGGCAAGCTGGCCGCAGCTGGGCGTCCCGATCGGGCTACTGCTGTCCACCGGCGCGGTCACGTTGTCCAGCTCGATCAGCGGCGACGCGTTCGAAACCTGGGGCTGGCGGGTGCCGTTCCTGATCAGCCTGGTGCTCGTCGGTATCGGGCTGTGGGTGCGGTTGCGAGTCGTGGAGAGCCCCGAATTCGCGGCGATGCGCGAGCGCAGAGAGGTCGTGCGGCACCCGGTGTGGACGGCTATTCGCGAGCACCCGCGCGAGGTGCTCACCTCGGCGTTCGTGCGCATGTCGGAGCAGGCGCCGTTCTACCTGTTCATCACCTTCGTGCTCACCTACGGCACCAAGGTGCTGTCGCTGTCCCGTTCGGAACTGCTGCATGACACCCTGATCGCCGCCGCGCTCGGCCTGATCAGCGTGCCGTTCTTCGGCTACCTGTCCGACCGGCTGGGGCGCAAGCTGGTCTACGGCGTCGGCGCCGTCTGCACCGGGCTCTACGCCTTCCCCTACTTCGACCTGCTCAGTACCCAGTCCTCGGGCATCGTGCTGCTGGCGATCGTGCTGTCGCTTGTCGTGCATGACATCCAGTACGGCCCGCAGGCGGCGCTCATCGCGGAGAGTTTCGGCACCGGTGTCCGCTACAGCGGTGCCGGTATCGGCTACCAACTCGCCTCGATGATCGCGGGCGGTCCGGCCCCGCTGATCGCCGCGGCGATCCTGCAGTCGACCGGTTCCAGCACCGGGATCAGCTGGTACATCGTGGGATGCGCTGCGGTGGCACTGGTAGCGCTCATCCTGATGCCCGGCCGCAAGCCGACGCCTGCTGCGGCATCAACCCCGAGTGCGCTGTCTCAGGCAGAAGCCTGAACCGTCCGAAATGGAGGAGCTCATGTCGCCGTCCGAGAACGGCTCGGCCTGGTCACACCACGATGGGCCGCTGTCCGGCCTGCGGGTACTCGACCTTTCACGGATCCTGTCCGGTCCGTTCGCCACCATGATCCTCGCCGACCTCGGCGCTGACGTGATCAAAGTCGAGAACGTGGCCGGTGGGGATGACACTCGAGCTTGGGGCCCACCGTTTCAGGGCCAGGATGCCTCCTACTTCCACAGTGTCAACCGCAACAAGCGAGGCATCGCCGTCGACCTGAAGGACGCGGAGTGCCTGACATTGGTATCACGGCTGGCAGCCGAGGCCGATGTTGTGGTCGAGAACTTCCGCCCCGGCACCGCGGCCCGCCTCAGCCTTGGCTACGAGCAATTGCGGGAGGCCAACCCGAGTGTGGTGTACGCCTCGGTGTCCGGTTACGGCCAGACCGGGCCGATGCGCGACGAACCCGGCTACGACGCGATCGCTCAAGCGCTCTCCGGCGTGATGAGCGTGACAGGGGAAGCCGAAGGGCCGCCGGTGCGGTTCGGGGTGTCACCAGCGGATCTCGCCGCGGGTATGTGGGCAGGGCTTGGCATATTGGCCGCGCTGCGCCACCGCGACCGGACCGGTGAGGGGCAGTGGGTCGACGTTTCGCTGCTCGACGGGCAGATCGCGTGGCTGGCTTACGTCGCGGCGGGCTACTTCGCCAGCGGCGACGTGCCGCGCCGCTACGGTTCCGCGCACCCCACGATCGTGCCCTACCAGGCGTTCCCCACCAGCGACGGGCACCTGATGGTGGCGGCAGGCAACGACGGACTGTGGCGACGCTTCGCGACGGCCATCGGGCTCGGCGAGCTGATCGACGATGCGCGGTTCGCCACCAACCCTGACCGGGTCCGCAATCGAGCCGAACTGCTGCCACTGATCGAAAAGGCGCTGGCGGGCTCCCCGGCCGCCGAGTGGAGCACGCTGCTTACCGAGGCAAAGGTTCCGGTGGCACCGATCAACACCGTGGATCAGGCGCTGGCGCACCCGCAGGTCGTCGCGCGCGGTATGACCACGCAGGTCGAGCATCCCAGCGCGGGGACCATTCGCATGGTGGGATCACCGATCAAGCTGTCGAGGACCGCGCCCGAGGTGCGGACGGCACCACCCGAACACGGCCAGCATACCGGCGAAGTCCTTGCCGCTCTTGGCGTCGACGAGCAACGCATGGCCGCTATGCGGACGAGAGGAGTGCTCCGATGACACAGCAGCTCGCAGCACCGGTCGAGGTGCGTGTGGGAGGCGCTGTCGCAACTGTCACCGTCGGCACAGGGCAGCGCTGTAACGCGCTTGGCAACGAAGCCTGGCGGCGGCTCGACCGCGAGTTCACCGCACTGTCCGTCAGGTCATCGCTGCGCGTGGTCGTGGTACGTGGTGCAGGTGCGTCATTCTGCGCAGGCTCCGACATGACCGAATGGAGCACTGCGGGACCGGCCGACGTCGAGGAGTCCTTCGCTCTCATGGAATCCTCGTTCCGTGCGATCGAGGCGTGCCCGGTGCCGGTGATCGCGGAGATCCGCGGCTCCGCCGCCGGCGCGGGCTGCCAACTCGCGCTGGCCTGCGATCTGCGGGTGATGGCAGAGTCCGGCCGCATCGGCATGCCCATCGCACGCCTGGGCATCTTGTCGAGCCCGGCGTTCGCCGCGCGAATGGCGCAGCTGGTAGGCCCTGAGATGACCCGCGAGTTGCTCTACACCGGGCGGCTGCTCGACGCCGGTCAGGCCGTCACCGCCCGGATGGTCGGCGCCGCGGTACCGGAAGCCGAGCTCACCACGTACGTCGAAGGGCTGGTCGAGAACATCGCATGCCAACCACCGACCACGATCCGTGCGGCCAAGCATGCCGTCACCGCCGCCATCGAGAAGATACCCCGGCATAGCCCCGGTCCCACTGTCTGCTTTCCCGATTTTCAGCGCGGCGTCGCGAGCTTCCTCGGCAGGCGATGACCCGCCTGCGAACGCACCGCGCAGGCGCGGAACGCCGACTTGGAATTTCACAATGCGAGAATGACACCATGGTCGGCGTGCTCGCCGGATGCGGAACTTCGTCGGCGAACCAGACCGCGTCGACACACACGGTTACCGATATGTCCGGCGTGAAGGTGCGTGTTCCGGTGAAGGTCACCCGCATCGCCGAACAGTTTCCGGCCCATACTTCCACCGATATCATGCTGGGAGTGGGTGGCGAGCTGGTCGCGATCCCCAAGAATGTCAGCACGATCCCGTTCCTGTGGACGGTGGATCCAGGTATCGCCAAGGTCCCGCAGCTCTTCCCGAGTAGTGGAACCGTGAATATGGAGCAGCTGCTGAAGGTGAAGCCCGATGTCGTTTCGGCCATCGGCAGCGGCGTGAAGGCCAAGCCCTTCAAGGCGGCCGGCCTACCGGCGGTCGATATGACGTTCAAGACCTTCCCCGAGCTGATCCGGTCGATCCAGCTCGCAGGCGAGGCATACGGCGGTGTGGCGACCGCGAGAGCCAAGGCTTATGTCGCATACCTGAATTCCAAGCTCACGATGGTCAAGTCGCGGCTGACGAACCTGCCCGCTTCCAAGCGGCCCAGCGTCGTACACATCTGTCAGCGTGAACATGGAGCAGCTCCTGAAGTGGAACCCGGACGTGTTGGTCGTCGAGACGCCCGGCGGCGATCAGGGTCTGACGGCCAACTCAGCCCAATCCGTCCTGAAGGCACTGGCGAGGGCGCCTGGTTGGAGTGGGTTGAAGGCCGTCAAGAGCGGCGACGTCTACCTCAACCCGCAGGGCCTGTATCCATGGGATCGGTTCGGACCTGAAGAGGCCCTGCAGATCCAGTGGGCAGCCAAAGTGCTGCACCCAACCCTGTTCAAGGACCTGAACATGCGGTCCATCACGCGCGACTTCTACAAAAGGTTCTTCAACTACACCCCGACAAGCACCCAGCTGAACCAGATTCTCCAAACGAGCGCACCCTCCGGCATCGCCAACGCGCCGACCACACCGTGAGTCGGTCACCGGCCGCGACGGGCAATCCGAGCTGATGGTGGGCAGAGGACAGCGTTCGCTTCCGGCCCACCTGCCGGCGACAAGCCCGATTCCAGCTCGGCCCGCGGCTGGGGATACCGGCATCTGGAGACGCATCGGCGGGTGGCTGCGTGGCCAGGTGCGTATCGTCATGCTTGCCATCGCCCTGCTGGTACTGACCGTGGTGCCCTTCGGTCTGGGCCGGTACTCGATTAACCCCGTTACGGTGGTGCGGGTGCTGATCGGTCAGGTGATCCAGATTCCCGCCACCTGGTCGTCAGTCGACCAGACGGTGATCCTGCAGATCCGGTTGCCGCGCATCCTCGCCGCGCTGCTGGTTGGAGCGGCACTCTCCTCGTCGGGCGCGGCGTATCAGGTGATGTTCCGCAACCCACTCGTCTCACCTGAGATTCTCGGGGTCGCGGCAGGCGCGGGCTTCGGCGCGTCGATCGGGATCCTGGCCGGCATGTCAACCGGCGAGTTGCAGCTGCTCGCCTTCGCCTGTGGCCTGCTCGCCGCGGCGCTGGCAGTGGGGATCGGCCGGACCGTCGGCCGCGGGTCGCTCATCGTGCTTGTCCTCGGCGGCATCGTGGTCGGATCGATGTTCGACGCGCTCATATCGGGCACGCAGTACTTTGCCAACCCCGAGACGACCCTGCCCGAGATCACGTTCTGGCTGCTCGGCAGCCTTGGTCGCGCCACAATGGGCGGACTCGCCGTACCAGCGGTGATTGTCGGGGGCTGCCTGCTCGCGCTCTACACCGTGCGCTGGCCACTCACCGTGCTGGCCGCGGGCGAGGACGAGGCGCGCGCGCTCGGCGTGAACCGCACGGTGGTGTGGGCGGTCGCTATCACCGCCTCGACACTGATGACGGCTACCGTGGTCAGTATCGCGGGCATCATCGGCTGGGTCGGCCTCGTCGTGCCGCACCTTGGCAGGTTCATGGTCGGCCCGTCCTTCACCCGGCTGCTTCCCACTGCCACGTTGCTGGGCGCCGGGTACCTGCTCGCCGTAGACGACGTGGCGCGCAGCGCCACTTCACTGGACCTGCCGCTCGGGATACTCACCGCGCTCGTCGGGGCGCCGTTCTTCGTCGCGGTGCTGGCCAAGGCAGGTCGGCAATGGCTATGACGGGTGGCAGGGGCCACATCGCAGGAACGGTAGCCGTCGCAGTCACCGACCTGTCCTTCTCCTACGGTCGAGCCGGGCACCGGCTCGACAACGTTTCGCTGGTACTGCACGAGGCCGAAGTGTGCGGCCTGCTCGGCCCCAACGGAGCAGGAAAGACCACACTGATCCGCTGCTTGCTCGGGTTCCTCCGCCTGGAGCACGGCCAGGTCACCATCGCGGGCCACGACCTTGCGAGACTCTCGCCAAAGGACCTGGCGCGCCTCGTCGCCTACGTGCCACAGCACACGAGCACACCGTTCCCGTTCACCGCACTCGAGATCGCCGTCATGGGACGCACGCCGCACCTGGGCATAGTGTCCACGCCGTCCGCGGCGGACCGCACGGCGGCGCTCAGCGAACTCGAACGCCTAGGTATCGCACACGTCCCGGACCGACCGTTCTCAGCACTGTCCGGGGGAGAACGGCAACTCACCCTGCTGGCCCGAGCGTTGCTGCAACGGGCGCCCGTCCTCGTACTCGACGAACCCACAACCGCGCTCGACTACGGGAATGAGCTGCAGATCCTGCAACTGATCAGCAACCTGGCCAGCGCGGGCCAATCGGTCCTGATGATCACCCACCAGCCGGCGCACGCGCTCACCTACGCCGACCGTGCGGCATTGATGCATCGCGGCCAGATCGTTGCGCAAGGTCGTCCGGTCGAGATCATCACCAGCCAGCGGCTAAGCGACCTCTATGGCGTCCCGATCGAAGTCGCCCGGTTCCCGCTGCCCGGTCAAGGCGGTCGAGAGGTCGCTGCCTGCGTCCCGATCCCGAACATCGACCGACGTGCCGGTCCAGCGCGCTAGCTGGTTGCATGAGCGGCTCGCCTGCATCAACGCACGATGGAACCCGTGACCTGGCGTTGTGGAGTGGGCCTAAGAGGACTTGAACCTCTGACCTCTTCGTTATCAGCGAAGCGCTCTAACCGTCTGAGCTATAGGCCCTTGCGACGCAGGAAAGACTACCTCACCGAAGCGGGCACACCCGAAAGCGGGTCACTCCCGCTCGGCGAGCGTCACCTCAAGGCCACCAGCCAGATCGGCGGAGACGTTGTAGACGAACGCACCGACGGTTGCCAGCGCGGTGAACAGGATGATGTTGATGACGCCGACGATAGCGGCAACGCCGAACACCCGCCCGACACTGATCAGCGGTCCCCCGCCGCCGTGCGAGCTGGAAACCAGGTCACTGTAGGTGCCGTTGAGCTTGTCCCATACACCCATGCCGTCGAGCACACCGTAGAGCACGCCGACCGCGACCAGCCAGACGAAGAACAACGCGACCGAGAGCACCAGCGCCAGTTTCAACACCGACCACGGGTCAACCCGCTTCACCTGCAGGCTGGCCCTGCGCGGTCCGCGGCCCGGCCGCCGCAAGGCGCTCGGCGTGCCAGCGCGCGGCACGGATCCAGCCGAAGGGTCCGGCCCGTTACGCGCTCCGCTACCGAGATTCACCGCCGTACGGCCACCGTGCTCAGGCTGCTGCCTGCCGAACGCACGGGCCGCCGCGCTACCGGTCACCGGTGGGATGTCCGGCCCGTTATGCTGCTGCCCGCCGTGCTCCACTGCCTGTCCCCCGCCCGAGGTATACCCGTTGCCGGTGTCGCCGGTGTGTGCGTGCGGTGCGGGCGCAGCGTTCTCG
>JBOHEL010000218.1:0-8131 GCA_050700995.1 Sciscionella sp.
GGCTACTACAACGTGACCAAAGCCGCCGTGCTGCACCTCACCAGGCAGTTCGCCGCCGAACTCGCACCGAAGGTCAGGGTCAACGCGATCGCGCCGGGCATCGTGCGCACCCACCTGGCTAAGGCGTTGTGGGAGGACCACGAGCAGATGCTCAACGAGTCGTTGCCGCTCGGGCGGATCGGCGAACCGGAAGACATCGCGAAGGCCGCTGTGTTCCTCGCCGGTGCGGACTCCTCATGGATCACCGGTCAGGCGATCGTGATCGACGGCGGCGCGCTGGTCTCGCCAAAGGTGAGGGGATAGGCCTGATGAGCAATTGGGGCATCACCCTGCCACTGACCGGCATGCCGCTAGCCGCGCACCAAGAACTGGTCGCGGAACTACCTTCGCTCGGCTACACCGACGTGTGGACCGCGGAGACCGCGGGCATCGACGCGTTCACCCCGCTGGCGTTGACCGCGCAGTGGGCACCCCAATTGCGGCTGGGCACAGCCATCGTGCCGGTGTACACCAGGGGTCCAGGGTTGCTGGCGATGAGTGCGGCCACCGTCGCCGAGCTGGCTCCCGGCCGCTTCGTGCTCGGTATCGGTACCTCATCGCCGGTGATCGTGGAGGGCTGGAACGCCGGTGAGTTCAGCGAGCCCTACCAGCGAGTGCGTGACACGCTGCGGTTCCTGCGCCGGGCTCTGGCAGGGGAGAAGGTAAGCGCCGAGTACCCGACGTTCACGGTGCGGAAATTTGCGCTGGAGCGGGCACCCGAGCAGGCTCCCCCGATCATGCTGGCCGCACTGCGACCGGGGATGCTGGGGCTTGCGGCGCGGGAGGCCGACGGCGCCATCACGAACTGGCTCTCGGCAGAGGATGTGCGTACGGTACGCGCCGAGATCGGGCCCGACCTCGAACTTGCGGCGCGGATCTTCGTCTGTCCCACCGAGGACGCGGACGCGGCGAGAAAACTGGGTAGGATGATGATCTCCAGCTACCTCACGGTTCCGGTGTACGCGGCCTTCCATGACTGGCTCGGCAGGGCGGAGGCGCTGCGGCCGATGCACGAGGCGTGGGCCGCGGGCGACCGCGCCATGGCGAACACCGCGATCCCAGACGAGGTGGTCGACCAGCTGATCGTGCACGGCAGCCCACAGCAGTGTCGCGAGCGGGTGCGGTCCTATGTGGATAACGGACTGACCACCCCGGTGATGGCATTGCTGCCGACCGGAGGCGACCCGATCGAGCAGGTCCGAGCGCTCGCCCCCGAGCCGTGAGTACTTTCGCCGGCTACTGAGTCATGCGGGACACCCGCACCCGGGCGGGCGAAAGTACTCACGGGTGTCAGGGGGTGTGGCGGCGGTAACTCATCGTCTCGCCCTCGACGCCGCGCAACCAGAGGTCTTGCGCCGCTTCGGCCATCTCGGGCAGGCCCCGCTCGATGGTGGCGAACACGTTGCCCGGAACCCACCCCGCGTCACCGTTGATGAGCAGGTTGTTGCGGCCGTAGAAGATCGCCAGATCGGTGGCACCTTGTGCGCTGTAGGCCTCGCTGCCGGTGTCATAGCCGTAGGCGGGATTGCCGATCTCCCACGGCTCGAAGCCGAAGTAACACACGTCGCCCGGTAACGGGGTGATCGTCGGGTTCTCCCTGCCCGGTGCGGGATCGGCGAACGGCGCGAGCAGCGTGTAGACCTCATTGCGGGCGTACTTCGCGTGATAGGCCTGCCCGCTCAGTGGTAGCGCTTGCCACACCGCCTCGCAGGTGCGTGGCGCGTGCTCGTCGAGCAACCTCGCCATGCACGACACGCCGCGCTTGTCCAGCGTTATGGTGATGTACCTCGCCATGAGTCGACCCTCCTCAGGACTGCGCGGCGGCCACGGCGTCCGACCAGAGGCCGAGCGCGTCGTCCACCTGCTCGGTATTGACCACCAGTGCCGGGATCATGCGCACCACATTGCCGTAGGGGCCACAGGTCAGCAGCAGGAGCCCGCGCTCGGCCGCCGCGGCGTGTGCGCGCTGTGCGGTCTCGGTGTCCGGTTCGCCCTCGGCTGTGGTGAACTCGCTGGCCACCAGCAGGCCGAGGCCGCGCACGTCACCGATCGCCTTGTGCTTGGTGGCGACCTCGCGCGTGCCTGCGAGCAGTCGTTCGCCCATCGCCGCGGCGTTCTCGACCAGATGCTCCGACTGGATCACCTCAAGCGTGGCGATCGCTGCGGCACAGGCGACCGCATTGCCGCCGTAGGTGCCGCCCTGCGAACCGGGCCGGGCTCGCTCCATGAGTGACCGCGGTGCCGCGATCCCGGAGAGCGGGAAGCCGCTCGCGAGACCCTTGGCGGTGATCAGGATGTCCGGCTCGACGCCGAAGTGGTGATGTCCCCAGAACTTGCCGGTGCGCCCGTAGCCGGTCTGCACCTCGTCGAATACCAGCAGGATGCCGTGGCGGTCGGCGCGCTCGCGCAGCCCCGCGAGGAACTCGGAGTTCGCGGGTACGTAGCCGCCCTCGCCGAGCACCGGCTCCACGAGGAACGCGGCGGTGTCATCGGGCGCCGTGGTGGTGGCGAGCAGGTAGTCCAGTTCCCGTAGTGCGAACCGGGTCGCAGTCTGCTCGTCCCAGCCGTAGCGGTAGGCGTAGGGGAACGGTGCGGTGTGCACGCCTGCCATCAGCGGGCCGAAACCCGTGCGGACCTTCGTGCCGGAGGTGGTGAGCGTGGCCGCGGCGACGGTCCGCCCGTGGAAACCGCCCTGGAAGGTCACGATGTTGGGGCGATGGGTCGCCTGCCTCGCGAGCCGCAGCGCCGCTTCCACGGCCTCGCTGCCTGAGTTGGCGAAGAACAGCGAATCCAGCCCGGTTGGCAATATCTCGCCCATCCGATCGATCAGCGTCAGCAGCGGCTGGTGCATCACGGTGGTGTACTGGCCGTGGATCAGCTTGCCCACCTGCTCCTGCGCTGCCGCGACCACCCTGGGGTGGCAGTGCCCGGTGCTGGTGACCCCGATGCCCGCGGTGAAGTCGAGGTACCGCCGGTCGTCGGCGCCGTAGATATACACGCCCTCGCCACGCTCGGCGAGGACCGGGGTCGCCTGCTTCAGCAGTGGGGACAGCGAACTCATGGGGCGTTCCTCTCGATAGGGTGAAGTTGTAGGATTGTCGACAACCTGGATAGCATGAGCGTAGTGCACGGCACAAACACTGGCGGCATGAAGGAGCGTTATGGGCTTGCGGGATCGGGAGAAGGCGGTCGTGGATGGCGTCAACAAGGAGCTGTTGATCGGGGGGAAGTGGCGTCCGGCCACGGGCGGGCGGACACTTGCCATCGAAGACCCGGCCACCGGTGAGGTGCTCTGCGAGGTCGCCGATGCGACACCCGATGACGGCCGCGAGGCGCTGGACTCCGCTGTCGCCGCGCAGCCGGAATGGGCCGCGACGCCGCCGAGGCAGCGCAGCGAGATCCTCCGTAAGGCATACGAACTGCTGATCGAGCGCGCGGACGAACTGGCGCTGCTCATGACGATGGAGATGGGCAAGCCGCTCGCCGAGGCGCGCGGCGAGATCATCTACGCCGCCGAGTTCTTCCGGTGGTTCTCCGAGGAAGCGGTGCGTATCGACGGCGGCTATCAGATGTCACCGGACGGCAAGCTCCGGTTCATGGTGCTGCGCCAGGCGGTGGGTCCCTGTCTGCTCATCACCCCGTGGAATTTCCCGATGGCGATGGGCACCCGCAAGATCGGGCCCGCTATCGCGGCGGGATGCACCATGGTGATCAAGCCGTCGGAGCTGACCCCGCTCTCGATGCTCGCGCTCGCCGAGATCCTTGGCGAGGCTGGCCTGCCCGACGGCGTGCTCAATGTGATCGTCACCGGCGACGCGGGTGGCGTGATGGAGCCGCTGATCCGGGACGGTAGGGCCCGCAAGCTGTCGTTCACGGGTTCCACGGGCGTCGGGCGAACGCTGCTTGAGCAGTGCGCGCGGAACGTGATGCGTACCTCGATGGAGCTGGGGGGCAACGCCCCGTTCCTGGTGTTCGGTGACGCCGATGTGGATGCCGCGGTTGACGGTGCGATGGCCGCGAAGACGCGCAACGGGGGCGAAGCGTGCACCGCGGCGAACCGGTTCTACGTGCACCGTTCCGTCGCGGCCGAGTTCGCGGCCAAGCTGGCCGATCGGATGGCCGCGCTGCCGACGGGGCGCGGCACCGAGGACGGCGTGCGGGTCGGGCCGCTGATTAACCAGATGGCCGTCGACAAGGTGAAGCGGCTGGTCGCCGACGCGACGCAGCGAGGCGCGAGGGTGCTGACCGGGGGCGAGCCGGTTGACGGGCCGGGCTACTTCTACCGCCCGACGGTACTCGACCAGGTGCCGCGCGATGCGGAACTCGGCGTGGAAGAGATCTTCGGCCCGGTCGCGCCGATCACGGTTTTCGACGAGGAAGCCGACGCGGTCACCGCCGCCAACAACACCGAGTACGGCCTGGTGAGCTACCTGTTCACCACCGACCTCGACCGCGCGCTGCGGGTAAGTGAGCAGTTGGAGGCCGGCATGATCGGGTTGAATGCCGGAGTGGTTTCCAACCCGGCAGCGCCGTTCGGCGGCGTGAAGCAGTCCGGCCTCGGCAGGGAGGGTGGCCGCGTCGGTATCGACGAGTTCCTTGAGACCAAGTACATCGCCGTTCCCGTGAAGTGAGCCCGACCCGTGAGCACTTTCCGGTGCGATAGCCCCGCTAAGTGCTCACGGGCCCATGTCACTGCTGAGGTGCGGCGTCGTTCTCCGGCGCCTGGTCGCCAAGCGCGAAGCTGGCCTGGCCGTTGTCATCGACCTGCGCGTCGAGAACCTTGTCGTCGAGGAACGACGCGGCCTGCGGCTCAAGGAAAATGACCCCACCGTCCTCGCCGGTGAGTACCTGGTCGTCCGCTGCAGGCGCGGCCGTGACCGAAATCTCCAGGCCGTCTTCCTGCGTGTCCTCCTTTGCGGTGGCGATCCGGAGTCCGGCACCTTCCGGCGCTCCCTCGACGGTGGTGATGGCCTTGACGACCTCGAGGGCGGTACTTGTCAGGGCGAGCATGAGCGCGCTCCTCTCTTCGTTGCGGCTGCCATCCGGCACCCGGAACCCGCCACCGTAGTGGCGGCACGCGGCCATGTCATAGTCGCAGGTCAGCGGGCCGTGTTCTGGAGGTAACGGTGCGCGCGCCGTCAGCTTTGGTTGACAGACCGGCATCGTCAATGTAAGTTGACGACATGATTGAAGGAGCGGAACTGGTCGGCTCGGCGAGCGGTACCGACCCGACCGAGGGATTGCGGGCTGTGGCCGCGCTACGGCAGCTACTGGAAAGCCTGGAACGGCTGCAGGTGGACAACGCGCGTGCGCACGGCTGGTCGTGGCAGCAGATCGCCGCCCAACTAGGCGTGTCCAAGCAGTCGGTACACAAGAAGCACGCTGAACGCAGGCTGCTGCGCAGGGGAGGTCGATGATGTTCGAGCGATTCACGGTTGTGGCACGTGAGGTGGTCGTGGGAGCGCAGTCCGAAGCGCAGTGGCTCGGTCACGACCACATCGGCACCGAACACCTGCTGCTTGCCGTGTTGCGAGGCGGCGATGACGTCGGGTCGAAGGTGCTGGCCGAACTAGGCGTGCGGCCGGAGACCGCACGTACTCACCTTGCCCGCATCCTCGGTCCAGGTGTGACGGGCGGGATCGACGCGGCCGCGCTGAACGCGGTGGGCATCGACCTGGATGCGGTTCGGCGCAAGGTCGAGGAGTCGTTCGGCCCCGGCGCGCTTGACCGCGGCGCAGGCGAGCGTTGTGGCCGCCGCGGCAACCGGCGACTCGCCGGTCACCTGCCGTTCTCCGCCAGAGCGAAGAAGGCACTTGAGCTCGCGCTGCGTGAGGCACAGCAGTTGCATCACAACTACATTGGCAGCGAGCACATCCTGCTCGGTCTCCTCCGCGAGGGCGGCGGCCTCGCGACGCGGCTGCTGGTCGAGCAAGGTGTGGCGCCGGACGCCGTTCGCGAGCGGGTGCTGTCGAAGCTCCGCCCGGCCGCATAGCCAGGTCCGCTCACCCAGCCGCGAGTGTGTCCAGTATCTGCTGGCCGTATTTCGCCAACTTGTTCTCGCCGACGCCGTTGATCGTACCGAGCTCGGCCAGGGTCGACGGCGACTCGGTCGCGATCTGACGCAGTGTCGCGTCGTGAAAGACCACGTACGCCGGCACGCCCTGCTCTCTCGCGGTCGAGGCCCGCCAGGCGCGAAGCCGCTTGAATACCGGTGCCGCGCCAGCGGGCAGGTCGGCGGAGGCCGCGCGCTTCGGCTTCGCGCCGCGAGCCACCGGCTCGGGTTCGCGCCGCAGCAACACCTCCTGCTTGCCCGCGAGCACCCCGGCGCTCGCCTCGGTGAGGACCAGCGTGCCGTAGTCGCCTTCGACGGTGAGTAGCCCCTTGGCCAGCAACTGGCGTACCACGCCCCGCCACTCGCCCTCGCGCAACTCGGTGCCGATCCCGAAGACCGTCAGCGAGTCGTGATCGTGCTGGCTCACCTTCGGTGTCTTCTTGCCGAGCAGGATGTCGATCACTTGGCCTGCGCCGAACTTCTGGCGCCGTTCCCGCTGTAGCCGCAGCACCGTCGAGAGCAGCTTCTGCGCCGCGATGGTGCCGTCCCATGATTCCGGTGGTGACAGGCAGGTGTCGCAGTTGCCGCACGGGGCGGCGTCCTGGCCGAAGTAGGCGAGCAGTCGCACCCTGCGGCATTCAACGGTCTCGCACAGCGCCAGCATCGCGTCGAGGTGGGTGGCGAGGCGGCGGCGGTGGGCCGCGTCGCCCTCCGAGGTGTCGATCATCTTGCGCTGCTGCACGACGTCGGCGAGCCCGTAGGCGAGCCACGCGGTGGAAGGCAGGCCGTCCCGCCCTGCCCTGCCCGTTTCCTGGTAATAGCCCTCGATGGACTTCGGCAGGTCGAGGTGCGCGACGAAGCGCACGTCAGGCTTGTCGATGCCCATGCCGAACGCGATCGTCGCGACCATCACCATGCCGTCCCCGCGCAGGAACCGCGCCTGGTGCGTGGCGCGGGTGGCCGAGTCGAGCCCCGCGTGGTAGGGCAGCGCCGGGATCCCGTTCCGCACCAGGTGCTCGGCGGTCTTCTCCACCGAAGCGCGGGAGAGGCAGTAGACGATGCCTGCATCGCCTGCGTGTTCGGTGTGTAGCAGGTCTAGCAGCTGTCGCTTCGGCCCGTTCTTCCCCACGATGCGGTACTGGATGTTCGGGCGGTCGAAGCTCGCCACGAAGTGATGGGCGTCTCGCAGCTTCAGCCTGGCGGCGATCTCGGCGTGTGTCGCCGGGGTCGCGGTCGCCGTGAGCGCGATCCTGGGGACCGAGGGCCAGCGTTCGTGCAGCGCGGAGAGTGCCAGGTAGTCCGGCCGGAAGTCGTGGCCCCACTGGGAAACGCAGTGCGCCTCGTCGATGGCGAACAGCGAGATCCTGCCGCGGTCGAGCAACCTCGGTGTCGACTCGGCGCGCAGCCGTTCCGGCGCGAGATAGAGCAGGTCGAGCTCACCGGCGAGGAACGTGGACTCCACACGGCGGCGATCGTCGGCCTGCTGCGTGGAATTGAGGAATCCCGCCTTCACTCCGAGGGCCCGCAGGGCGTCGACCTGGTCCTGCATCAACGCGATCAGCGGCGAGATGACGACGCCGGTACCGTCGCGCACCAGCGCGGGAATCTGGTAGCAGAGCGACTTGCCGCCGCCGGTCGGCATGAGTACGAGCGCGTCCCCACCGGCGATCACGCGGTCGATGATCTCCTGCTGCCCTCCCCGGAACGAGTCGTAGCCGAAAACACGCCGCAGCGCCTGCTGCGCGTCGCTCAAACCTGCATCGGTTCCCACGGACGTCACTCGGGCGAGTCTAGGAGCCGGGGGTGGCGGGGCGATCGACGGCGGGAAGCACGGCCTTCGGCGGGGAGGCCGCGAGCACCGAGCGATCCTTGCGCCCGCCACGAGATGTCTCGTTGAACAGCAGGTTGAGTACGACGGCAACGACGCTGGCCGCGCTGATCCCGGAGCTCATGATCAGGTCGAACCAGCCGGGGAATGCTTTCCAGAAGTTGGGCATCGCTACCGGGATGATGCCGAAGCTGATAGCGGTCGCCACGATG
>JBOHEL010000219.1:0-8083 GCA_050700995.1 Sciscionella sp.
GCACCGGGCGCTGCGCTGCGCTGACGGGCTCACCGCAGCCGGTGCAGAACGAGCCGCCCGGCTGTAGCGGCGAGCCGCAACTGGTGCAGTAACCCATCAGAACTGTCCCCCGGTACCGGCGCCGTCACTGCGGGCGGGTTGTCCGTACTGGTGGAACGCCGATGCCTGTTCCCTGTGGTGTGCGCGATCCACCCGGTTACGCACGCTGGTGATGACCGACGTGGGCATGCGCGGGGCGAGCAGTGCGCCGAGCCAACCGCCGAGTGCCCCCCAGGCGAATCCGAACAGTGCCGACAGCAGGTAGTTCAAGTGGAATTGGACGCTTCCGCCCGACAGGAGTTCCGACCCTCCACCTGCCGCCGACACCGCTGTGCTCATCGCGATGGCGATCAGCAGCACGGCCAGCGCGATACCCAGTCGCCATCCGGTGCGCCGAGCCTGCTCGGGCGAGGAGGCATGAAGAGCTGCGACCACACCACCGGCCAGGACCGCCAGAGCGGCGACGATCGGGACAATCCAGAACCGCGCGTCGAAGTCGGTCGCGTCCAGCAGCGTGCTCGACCCGTTGGTGCCCAGACTGCCGCCCAACGTCAGGTTCGACGTCGAAGGCACCCCCAGCGCGAACCCTAACGTCGCGAGCAGGGCGGTGGGTGCCAGCAACAGGATCACGCCGACGACCATCGGCGCCGAGGGACCCCCCGATTCGATCCCGCTCGGCATGGCGCTGTCACCGCCCGAAACCGAGACGGCGACGATCACAAACACCCCCGCGATCAGCCATGACAGGGCCACGATGGTCAGTGCTCCTACGGTCGGCGCGGCTGTCGCGTCCCGCCACCGGCGCAGCTGCGACGGCAGCACGGCGGGCAGCCGCCAAGCGACCGCGAAGGCCAGTACGAACAGCAGCCAACAACTACCGAAGAACATGGTGGCGACGACGTCGGTGGTCACGTGCACGCCGAGCGAGCCGAAGATGTCGCTGCCCGACGAGCTGCCGCTGGTGTTCACCCTCCCGACGAGGCTCACCACCAGCAGGCCGGCCAGCAGCACGATCCATACGCGGGCGGCCTGCAGGACCGCGTCCACGAGGCTGGGTGTCCCGTGCAGACGTAGCCGTTGAACGAACACCGCGCCGATGAAGGTGAAACCGATGATCGTGATCGTCAGCGGTAGGAAGGTGAAGGTTGCGCTGGTGCCGCCGCCCAACCCACTGCCCTGCGCGGTGAGGCTGCCGCCGGCGGCTAGCGCGGCGCCCATCGCGATCAGCACGATTGCCTGACCTGCCGACACGTTGCCCGCGCCGATCAGGAGCACGCACACGGCAGTGACCGCAAGCATCGCGGCGATGCCGCCCAGCGCGGCCAGGGCGGCGCCTGCCCAGTCACCACCGGCGAACTGCCCGCGTCTGAGCCCGTTGCGCCGGGCCCAGTCCCGCAGCGCCCCGGTCATCGCCGGACCGCCCGAGGCGTTCCAGCCCTCCGAGACGCTCGGCGGGGGCACGGCGTTGGACCCCGCGGGGGGAGTGGTACTCGTCCAGGATGACGGCGGCTCCGACCCCGGGGAGGTGTCCGAAGCGGAGCCGGCCGGCGGCGCCGCACCACACGAGCCGCAGAACCGCCAGGACGCAGCGAACCGCTGGCCGCAGTTCGGGCAGAAAGCCGGATCGGTCATGCCTGAGCCCCCTGATCTTGAGCGCGTGGCGTGACCAGGTTTCTCAGGCGCTGTCACAAGGGCGCAGCCCGAACGGATAGCCATTTCGGAATGCCGCGCCGTGGGCTTCGTCGTGAAAACCTGCGGAACCGGTGGTCACTGCCGACTAGGTACTCCTGAACGATGGACGTTTCCAGCTTGGATCGCACCTCGCGGGGTCAGTGTTACACCGCACGAGGTGCCGTATCAACGATCTCGATCGGGCTTGTGGCTGCGGTGTCCGGGGGCAGGTTCTGAGCACCAGGAGTGTCCATTATCTGGCTCCTGTCACGCGGTTCTGTCATGTCTCCGCCGCTCTGTCCGCGAAACCGGCATGTCCCCCGACTCGACCGTCCGGCATTCTCGACGGCATCGCGGTGCCATCCGGTGCGGAGCAGGAGCAGCAGGTGCGGTGAAAACAACGTCGAACACCCGGGGACTCGACTGGCGGGAGCGGGCGACTTATGTCTATTTTCTGTCTCATTATTGTCCAGTCCTTGACTGTAACGAGTCCTGCGTATCCTCATATTGAAGGGGTGACAGGTGCACCAGGGGATGGCGTGTGGCCGCCCAGCGCGAAGGGACCGATGACGTGGGGAACAAGAGCCCCTGAGCTCGGTTTGTCCAGCTGGTCAAGTTTCGAAACAAGTGGACGGAAAGGCGTGAAGTATGAACCGCGCGTTGGGTAGCCGGTACCAGCTCGGCCAGCTCTTGGGACGGGGTGCCATGGGGCAGGTCTACACTGGCATCGACGCTCAGGGAAATGAGTTCGCGTTCAAGATTCTCCGTAGCGAGCTGACCGAGGATCCGGAGCTCGTGGCGCGTTTCATCCAAGAGAGGTCAATTCTGGTAAGTCTGCGGCATCCGAATCTGGTCGGCGTGCATGACCTCGTCGTAGAGGGCGAGACGGTCGCTATCGTCATGGATCTCATCCGGGGCGGTGACCTCCGCAAGTACCTCGTGGCGGTGGGAACCCTGCTGCCTGCTGAGGTGGCGCGTATCGGTTCACGGATCGCGGCCGGGCTGGCAGAAGTGCACCATAGGGACGTTATCCATCGGGACATCAAGCCGGAGAACATCCTCATGGATGAATTGACGGCGCCGCGCACACCTCGGCTCACCGACTTCGGTATCTCCCGGCTGATTCACTCGTCGGAGATCGGGCGCAGCTCGGTGTTGGCCGGTACGCCGCAGTACGTGGCGCCCGAACTTGCCGCGGGGGAGGACGCCACGCCGGCCTCGGATCTGTATTCACTCGGCATCGTGCTGTACGAGCTGTCCTGCGGGGTGCCTCCGTTCATGGGCAGGTCGATGCTCGATGTCATTCGCCGGCACGCGGACCTGGAGCCCGGTAGACCTGAGGGGATCCCGGAGCCGCTGTGGGAGATGATCAGCTGGCTGCTGCAGAAGGGCCCGCGCTCGCGACCGCAGTCGGCACAGCAGGTGGCTACGGTGCTGGAAGCGATGGCCACCGAACTCGATGGGGTGCCGGTCGCGCGTCGCCTGGAGACCCCGCCACCCGGCATCCCGATCAACTCTCACCAGCCGACACAGTTGGGCATCCCTCCGTCGCCGCGAGGTGATGCCGGGTGGGCGGTCGGTGTCCCCGGCAGCCCCCCGTCGGTACGCCCTCGACGATGGCGCACCGTTATGGCGCTCGTCGGCATTCTCGTGGTGCTCGGTGGTGGAGGTTGGTTGGTATCGCGCACGGCCGCAGGGGGCGATACGGCTGCGCCCACCGGCGGCCTTGTCGTTCCTGGTGACGGGTCGACGAGTCCGACACCTACGCAGACCAGAACAGTGCCACCGATGAGTATCGCGCCGAACCTGGTCGGGAAGAAACTCGCGGACGCGCAGGACTCACTCCCCACGTCGATCAAGGTCACGACCATGGACACCGTGAATCAGCAGGCCCCCGACGGGACCGTTGTCGCCCAGGATCCCGCGGCGGGTGCGCGGCTTGACGGGACAATGCAGCTCACCGTCGCTCGCCAGGCGGTGGAGGTGTACCTCGACTCTCTTCAACCCGTCAGCGGGCAGTGGAACAGCAATATCACGGTCGCTCACTTGTCCGGCGAGACGTTCCCACACTCGGTCGGCGCTGAAGCCTGTTCCGGCAGCGATCAGGATTCCGTCGAGTACAACGTGTCCAAGGGGTACCGGCGCCTGGTCACCACGGCCGGGATCGACGACAACGCCCCTAATTCCTCGATCAACGTGCAATTGGAAATCTTCGCTGACGGGCGGAAGGTCTCGACCACGACCCTCGAATACGGGAAGCAGGCGCCGATTGACGTCGACCTCAGCGGCGTGCTGCGTCTGAAGATCCAGTGGGAGTCGATCGCCGGTGGCTGCACCAGCGATTATGACTACCTCGACCTGGGCGAGGCCAAACTGCTCGGTTTGCCTGGCGAGGTGCCCCAGCCGAGCAGCACACCGACGAGTTGACCGATGGCAGCCTCCAACGAGGCCGTTCCCGGGCTCCGAGTCGCTCTGGGCACTCGTACCTGGCGGTTCGAGCCCGGCGAGTCGATCTCGATCGGCCGGGGGGCGGCCTGCACCATCGTGGTGGGTGATGCGCGGGTGTCCCGGGCGCACGTGCACATCGACTACGACGATGGCTGGGTCGTGCGTGATAGGGGAAGCGCCCTCGGCACCTGGCTGAACCAGGACCGGGTGCGCGATACAGCGGTCGTCGGCCGGCTGACGCTGCGGCTGGCCGATCCGGTGGACGGCCCGACACTGGTGCTGGAGGTGGAAGGACCCACCCGGCGCGGCGCTGTGTCGGCCGCCAGGAAGGCACGCGAAGTGACCGTGGGCCGAGCTCTCGACAACGACCTCGTGATCAATGACGTCCTAGTATCCCGGTACCACGCCCGGATCGAGCGTACGGTCGCCGGCTGGCAGGTGGTCGATGTGGGCAGCCGAAATCAGACCCTGGTGAACGGCCGTCCGATCACCGGCGCCACCGGGCTGGTCGATGGCGATCGCTTCACCGTGGGCGGTACGGACGTCATGGTCCGCGGGAACGACTTCATCCCGGTTCGGACGACGCGCACGCGGCTCATCGCGGACGAGGTCGGTTTCTCGCTGCCCACCGGCCGCTCGCTGCTGTCCGGGGTCTGCCTGAATGTCGGATCCGGTGAGCTGGTCGCGGTCGTCGGTCCTTCGGGGGCGGGAAAGTCGACCCTGCTGAACGTGTTCACCGGCGAGCTGCAGCCGACCAGCGGGCAGGTCAGCTACGACGGTTACGACATCCACGAGCACTACGCCGCGGTCCGTCCCCGGATAGGCCTGGTGCCGCAGGACGACATCGTGCACGGTCGGCTGACCGCGCGGCGAGCATTGGATTATGTCGCGAAGCTGCGGCTGCCCGACGACACCACCGCTGCCGAACGAAGGGCCAGGGTCGCTGAAACGCTGGCTGATCTGGGCATGACCGAACACGCCGATCTGCGCATCGACCGGCTGTCGGGTGGGCAGCGCAAGCGGGTGTCCGTCGCCCTCGAGCTACTGACCTCACCTTCGTTGTTGTTGTTGGACGAGCCGACCTCGGGGCTCGATCCGGCGCTCGATCGCCAGATCATGGCGAGTCTTCGAACGATCGCCGACTCTGGGCGAACCGTCGTCGTGGTCACCCATAATGTCGGAAGCGTCGATGAATGCGATCGCGTTGTGCTGCTCGCACCTGGTGGCATACCCGTCTACACAGGCCGGCCAGGGGGAGTGGGCGAGAAGTTCGGTACTGCGAATTGGGCGGACGTCTTCACCAAAGTCGTCGAGGGTGTGGTCCCGCAACCGCCGCCGGACCGATCCGGGCCGGAGCGGGTACGGCCACCGGCCTCGGTCGTCGTGACTCCCGCGCCGACGTTGTCCGATCGCCTTCACATCACGTTTCGGCAGGCAGCGACACTCGCTCACCGGCATATCCGATTGATCTTCGCCGACCCTGCGTATGCGCTGTTCCTGTTGGTGGTGCCGATCGCGCTGGCCGGCCTGGCGCTCGCCGTACCAGGGCATGCGGGTTTGCGCGCCTCCGTATCCGCACAACCTGGAGAGGCGACGCAGATCCTGGTTCTGCTGTTCGTCGGAGCCGCGTTCATGGGGGGTGCCGCAGCCGCACGCGAGGTCATCGGTGAACGTGCGATATTCCTCCGGGAACGCGCTGCAGGCCTTCGTCCCGCTGGATATGCGCTCGCCAAGATCGGCGTTTTCGCCATGATCTGTGCCGTACAGGCCGTGGTGCTGATCGTTATCGTCATGGCCCGCAAGCCAGGACCCAGCACTGCGGTGCTGCTGGGCAGCGGTGTGCTGGAGATCGGCGTCGCGATGTGGTGCACGGCCCTCGCATCATGCGTGGTGGCACTGCTCTGCTCCGCCTTGGTGCGATCCGGCGAACAAGTTATGCCGCTACTCGTGGTGACCGTGATGGCTCAGTTGGTGTTGTGTGGCGGCATGATCCCGGTCACTGGGAGAGCAGGCCTCAGCCAGCTGTCCTGGCTGGCGCCGGCTCGCTGGGGATACGCCGCAGGTGCCGCGACCATCGATTTGCGAGCGTTAGACAAGGGGACACCACGGGACCAACTCTGGTCGCACTCGTCACTGTGGTGGTGCTTGTCGCTCGGTGTCCTGGCGGCAGGTACTGTGTTGTGCGCCTTGCTGTTCACGCTTCGGCTTGCCCGACTTCGTCGATAGAGGTCGAGCATGGGTCCCAGCGGACTCCGTACGCCAAGCCGGGCGTAAGATCGCGGAACCGGGCGTGGATCTCGCCGACGTCGTCGATACCGACGTCACCTCCGTGCGGAACCGGATCATCGACGTCACGCTGAAACCTGTCAGCCAACTTCCAGACCCGCTGTGGTGATGCGTTCAGGTCGAACCTAACCCGGAGATCGAACAGGTCGCACCGATGCTTGGGGACGCACACGTAATGCGGTTGCATCACTCGTCCTCTGGGCACCCGGAAGCGGAGCAGGAACTCGTAGCGCTCATCGCGCCGCAACGCCCTGGACAGTGCGAGGACAAAGCCGAACCGGTCGGCGGACTCCTTTGTCCGAGTCACCAGCCGGCCGCCGTAGAACACATCGACATGAAGGTCTTCGAAGTCGGCGGGTTGGGTACACCCGGTCGGTGACGTCAGTGTCAGCGCAAGGTCGAGTTCGTGGAGGTCGTCGCGGTCGGCGACGATACGGCGAAACTCGAACGCTTCGGGTTCCGGTTGGTCGAGGGCCAGCGCGACCCGCACCTCTTCGGTGTGCCAGCTCGCACTTGCGGTGGTGGGCGTCGTCGAGTCGGCAATGCCGGACTGGGCCACAGCCAGCCCCGCGATCTCGTCGATGCCCTCGTCGATTCGGCGTCGGGCGGTCCGCTCGTCTCGGCTCAAGTGGTTCGCGACCCACCGGACGCGGTCCTGATAAAACTGCATACCGACCCCGTCCTCCAGCGCGAACGCGGCCAGCGCGGCGACCCGGAGATCGTTCGGCAGGCTGACGGTCAGACGCCGCAGCAGGTTCGCCACCTTCGTGCGGATCTCCGTCGAGTTGTCCCCATCGGCTACCCCACATATCGCGCGGAGGGCAGGGCCAACGCGACCCTCCATCTGGCCCGCGTGAATCCCGCGTCCCTTGCGGAGAGTCTTCAGTTCAAGGACCAGCTCCGTCACCCTGACGTCCATTCGGGGCCTTCCCGTCGACGATGGACCATCCTGAACTCTCAGCCGCCGCCGTGGGTAGCCGACAGTGAGCTTCTCGGTCTCGGGCCCCCTGAGCCCTGGCCAATCTTTGCCACCTTCGCTGCAGGTTGTCCAGGGCATGTGGAGCCGCTTCGTGGTTCACGCTGCCTGCCACAACGGCGGCAGCCCTGACGCCTGACGTCGGGGCCCCCACCGCATCGACCACAAGGTCGTGAACCGCAGTCCTGTTTCCTATTTATCGAGGAAACAGGAAACCTCTTGTCGGTCACTGCTGGACCACGGCACGATTCATATGTCGGCACAAGAAAGAAAATCGTCCGTCCCCTGCTTCGGAGCCGTTACTTCGGGCTGCCTGGAAAGGGTAATCGTGACTGTCTTCCTCCGAATCACAACCGTCTTCCGAATCGTCTTCTGGCTCACTGTGGTGGGCATTGTTCTCGGTCTCATTCTGGCTCATTGGCATGGGCCTGCGTCGGGTGAGTCCGGTCCATCGGCGACTGAACGGACACTCTCCGCGCCCATGCCTTCGCATCTCTTCGGGAACAGAGAGGAGGTGTGTGAGCTGTGCAGACTCACGTGATCATCAGTATGGTTCAGTTGCTGGCGTCGCTTCTCGGTTGACGCGCATCCCGCGGTGAATCGCCATATAAGGATCCGTCACGTCGGCCGGCTCCACGGCGAGCCCGCCGACGCTTCTCTCCA
>JBOHEL010000220.1:0-8051 GCA_050700995.1 Sciscionella sp.
CACCGAGAATGTTTCGGGTCTGGCTGCAACGTTCATGGGCGGCCCATTCCCGCACGTCCAGCACATCCACATCAACGGCCAGGGCCAGTGCCCAAGCATGTCGGCTGACAAGAACGGCGACGGCATCGTGGATACCGTCGAGGGCCAGCCCGCCTACGGCAAGATCGGGACAACGCTGTCGAAGAGCGGCGACACCAGCCCGAAGGCCGCCACCGACGTGAAGGTCGCCCCTGGCGGTTCGAGCTTCCAGTACTCGCGCACCATCACGCTGAGCTCCGACACCGTCTCCTCGATCAAGGCGGGTACCGCCGTGATCGTCGTGCACGGGCTCGACCCGACGACGCTGAGCAAGAAGGCGCAGGGCGAGAAGAGCAACCTAGTTCCTTCGCTGCCGCTCGCGGCGACCTCACCCGCACTGTGCGGGACGCTGACCGCATCGCAGATGAGCCAGATGCCCAGCGGTTCGGCCAACACCGGTGGCGGTAGCACCTCCGGCATCGAAGACCCGTGGCTGTTCGGCGTCGGTGGCGCCGCGTTGCTGGCAGCGGGTGGCACAGTGATGATGCGCCGCAAGCGTTTCAGCGGACAGCGCTGACGGAGCGGATACAGCCGAAATGTTTTCCTGGCTTCGCAGAACGATGGGTGGCAGCCGCCGACGCCTGGTGGTGTCGGCGGTTGCCACCGTCCTCGTGCTCGGTGGCGTCGCCGCGATCGCGGCGGGTGTCGCGGTACAAAAGGTGGCCCCGCAGCCATCGGCCGCCGCCGAGCACCCCGCAAACACCACCACCCCCGCTGCCCCCGTCCCCGCGCCGCCGGATTCCAGCACTCCAGCCCCCACCGGCCAGACGGCCCATGGGTTGACGCTGCCCGCGTCGCACCCCACCGCGGTCAGCATCCCGGCGATCGATGTACATTCTGCGCTGACCACGCTCGGGCGGAACCCGGACGGCAGTATCCAGGTGCCTCAGATGGGGCCCGACTACAACAAGGCGGCCTGGTACAAGTATTCGCCATCACCGGGCGCGTTGGGCCCGGCGGTAATTCTGGGGCATATCGACTCGGCCAAGCTAGGGCCTTCGGTGTTCTTTCGACTGGGTGCGATGAAGCCGGGCAACACCGTTTCGGTGACTCGCGCCGACGGCACCGTTGCGGTGTTCACCGTGAACAAAGTCGAGGAATATCCCAAGTCGAGCTTTCCGACATTGGACGTTTACGGTAACACGCCGAACGCGCAGCTGCGCCTGATCACATGCGGTGGAGCGTTCAACGCGCAGGAACACAGCTATGTCGACAATATCGTCGTCTACGCCACGCTCACTGGCTCTCATCCTGCGTGAGACAGCGACGCGCTGCCGCGTCGCGGGAGGAAGCGATATCCGATGAAACGACGAATACTGTCGGCGTTGCCGGTGCTGGCCGCTACCTTCGCACTCGCGGCGTGCGGCTCGTCAGGAAGCGGCAGCCAACCGTCATCCGGGGCAGCCACCAGCGCTCCACCGGCGAGTTCCGCCTCCGCAGCACCGAACTCCTCGTCGGTACCATCGAGTTCGGGCTCAGCCAGCGCGAAACCGGCAGCGGCGATGATCACGATCAAGGACTTCAAGTACACGGTGCCTCCCACCGTCAGTCCGGGGGAGAAGATCACGGTGCACAACTCCGACGACGTCGCCCACACCGTCACCGCCGATACCGCGAAGTCGCTCTTCGATGTGAACATTCCCCCCTCGGGCAATGCCACGCTCACCGCGCCCGACAAGCCGGGTAGCTACAAATTCCACTGCAACTACCACGCGAACATGCATGGAACGTTGACGGTCCGATGAGAATGGTCCGCTGGTTGCTGCGCGTGCTCGTGGTCGTCGGCCTCGGCGTGGACGCCTACATCCACATCATGCTCGCGCCGAGTCAACCACCCGCCGCGCCAGGTGGCGGGCTCAGCCAAGTGACCCTGTTCTACGCTGAAGGGGCGGCGGCGATCATCGCCGCGCTGCTGGTGCTGTTCACCGCATGGCGCGCGGTATACGCGCTGGCATTCCTCATCGGGGTGACCGCACTCGGCGCGGTGCTGCTCTACCGCTACGTCGACGTCGGGACGCTCGGGCCGCTGCCGAACATGTACCAGCCCGCATGGAATCTCGACAAGACCATCACCAGCGTGGCCGAAGCGGTCGCGATCGTAGCCGCCGCGGGCGGTGTGCTACTCGGGCGACGGCCGAGGAGAACGCGCCTCGGCCGCAGCCCCGTTGCGTGACGTGCACCGAATTGGGGTATCCCTAGGGCATGGTCGGTGTCGGTTTGATGATCGTGGCGGCGTTACTCAACGCGTGCGCCTCGGTGCTGCAACGGCGCGCGGCCAAGACCGAGCCCGAGTCCGCGGCGTTCTCGCTGGGGATGTTCGTCGACCTGGCCCGCCGCCCGACGTGGATCTTCGGCATTCTCGCGATGCTCAGCGGGTTCCTGCTGCACGCGGTGGCCATCACCCTGTCACGCATCGCGCTGGTCCAGCCGCTGCTCATCGCTGAGCTGCCGTTCACGATGGTGCTGGCCTCGTGGACGTTCCGGCTGCGAATACCGGGCAGGGACTGGCTGGCGATCGCCATGGCATCGGTCGGGCTCGCCCTGTTCGTGGGGTGCCTGGCTCCTGCGGGAGGGAATCCGGCCCGGGTGCCCGCGGCGACATGGGCACTGGGACTCGGGGTGACCTCGGCGGCCGTCTTGCTGATGGTGTTACTGGGCTACCGCGGCAAGCGCGAGCACAGGGCCGCGTTGCTGGGAGTGGCTACCGGCGCGGCGTTCGGCCTGAATTCCTCACTGATCGCCGGTGTCGGTGCCACGGTGAGCCAGGGTGGCAACCTGTTCACCACGTGGCAGACCTACGGTGTCGTCGTGGTGGGTCCGGCGGCGTTCTTCCTACTTCAGAACGCGCTGCAAGCGGGCAACCTGGTCGCCTCACAACCGGGCCTCACGTTGACCAACCCGCTGGTCTCGGTGGCATTCGGGCTGGCGGTGTTCGGCGAACAGGGACACGGTGGCCCGTGGCTCGTCGGGACCATCGCCGGTGCCGCGCTCATCGGCGCAGGCACGATCATCCTGGCGCAGTCCCGACTGCTCGACCCCGACTCGACCAGTGGCGAGCAGCGGGTTAGCGCCAATGGCGCGCAGGCGCCCACCACCGCGGCCGAGCAGGACACCTCGTGACCGGGGGGCAGGATTCCCCTCGGGAAAATCGGGACGGCCGGATGCGTGGCGGGCCTGGCCCTGAGCCCGCCGAGACGCGCGACGGTATACCCCGCAGCTGGCACGTGGCGGCCGCGTTGAGCTGGCGCGGACTGGTGGTGCTGGCCGCGATCGGCGTGCTCGCCTACATCGTCGGCTACCTCGCGCTGGTGATGATCCCGTTGGGTGTCGCGCTGCTGCTGGCCGCTTTACTTTCCCCGGCGGTGGGCCAACTCACCAGGTGGCGGGTGCCGCGCTCACTGGCCGTGGTGCTGGTCATGATCGCAGGCCTGATCGCCGTCGCTGGGGTGTTGACGGGGGTGATCAGCGCGTTCGTCGCCGGGCTGCCCGCACTGCAGACCCAGCTCGGGCAGAGCCTTGCCGCGATCAACCGCTGGTTGACGCACGGCCCGCTGCACCTGTCGCCGCACACCTTGCAGAACGCGTTCAACCGGGTCGTGGCGGCCCTGAAACACAATGAGGCCAGTGTGGCCACCGGCGTACTGTCCACCGCGGTCACACTGGGGGAGGTCCTCACCGCGGTCGCGTTGACGATCTTCATCTTGATTTTTTTCCTGCGCGACGGGGATCCCATCTGGCGGTTCCTGACGCGCGCCGCGCCCGCGAATGTGCGTGCGCGGATCGACCGCGCGGGGCGCGCCGGGTTCACTACCCTGGTGCGCTACGTGCGGGCGACGGTCATGGTCGCGGCGGGCGACGCGATCGGTATCGGTGTCGGTCTGTGGGTGGTGGGAGTGCCGCTCGCGCTGCCGCTGGCCGCGCTGGTGTTCCTCGGCGCCTTCATTCCCATCATCGGCGCCGTCACCACCGGCTCGATCGCGGTGCTCGTCGCACTGGTGGCCAATGGGCTGGTACCTGCGCTGATCGTGCTCGGCGTGGTACTTCTCGTGATGCAGGTCGAGGGCAACGTGCTGCAGCCGCTGCTGATGGGCCACGCCGTCAAGCTGCACCCGCTGGCCGTTGTCCTGGTCATCGCCGTTGGCAGTGTGGTCGCAGGCATCCCAGGGGCACTGCTCGCCGTGCCCATCTTGGCGGTACTCAACACCGCGATCCGCGTCCTACTCGGCCACCCGGCCCCAGATGGGGACGCCACCGGCGCCGTTGACCGCCGTCCGACACACCCCCAGCGTCGTCTCAACGGAAGGCGAAGCGACTGGTTTCGGATTCGCCGGAGCACAGCACGTCGCCGACGATAGACCGCGCACGGCCGCAGGCTCCTCTATCCCCCCCGCCTGTATCGGGCGTCGTCGATCTCCCCGGGGAGGGCGGATGCGAGGACCTCGGCGAGGTGGACGCCGCGCGCACCGGTGTCTGACTGCGCCAACTGGGTGCGGCAACTGAAGCCGTCGGCGAGCACCGTGGTCTGCCCGGCTGCCTTGCGGACGGCAGGTAGTAGGCCATGCTCGGCCGCCGCCATCGACACGTCGTAGTGGCCGCGCTCGAAGCCGAAGTTCCCTGCAAGTCCGCAACATCCGGAGTCGAGGACTTCGACGTCGATGCCGCAGCGGCGCATCAACTCGGTGTCGGGATCGAATCCCATAATGGCGTGCTGGTGACAGTGCACCTGCGCGATCGCGTGCACCCCCGCGGGCCGAGTGTGCCAGTCGCGGGCTTTCGAACGCAGCAGTTCTGCCAGCGTGTAGACCTGTTTGGACAGTCGCCGCGCATCGGTGTCGCCGGGTAGGAGGTCGGTAAGGTCGGAACGGAACACCGCGGCACAGCTGGGTTCGAGCACCACGATCGGGGTGCCCTCCCGCAGCTCGTCGCGTAGCGCGCGCAGTGTCCTCGCGATCACCCGCTTCGCGGTGGCCAGCTGGCCGGTGCTGATCCACGTCAGTCCACAGCAGACTGTGCGCTGCGGGACGGTGACGTCGAAGCCCGCGTCGGTGAGGACCGCGGCGGCGGCGTTGGCGACATGCGGATGCATGTTGTTGTTGAACGTGTCGGGCCAGAGCACCACCCTGCCCTTGGTGCCGCCGGTAGCCGTTGGCACGCCGCCTCGGGCGAACTGGGAGGTGAACGACTCCTCGGCGAAGTAAGGGATCTCGCGTTGCGGCGCGATGCCGCCCGCCCGCTTCAACAGCGGTTGCAGCGCGTGGAGGTGGGCGAAGGAGTTGACCAGCCGTGGTGCGGTGGCCGCGAGCTTGGACCACAACGGCAGCCACCCCATCGAGTAGTGCGAGAGCGGCCGGGGCCGGTTCTTGTAGTGGTGGGAGAGGAACTCGGCCTTGTAGGTGGCCATATCGACGTTGACAGGGCAGTCGGACTTACAGCCCTTGCAGGAAAGGCACAGATCCAGCGCGTCGCGCACCTCGGTGGAACGCCACCCGTCGGTGATTACATCGCCCTGCAGCATCTCGAAGAGCAGCCTGGCACGACCGCGGGTGGAGTGCTCCTCCTCGCGGGTTGCCCGGTAGCTGGGGCACATCACGCCGCCTTCGTGGCCACGGCATTTCCCAACGCCAACGCAGCGGGCAGCGGCCTGGCTGAACAGGTTGCCGGTCTCGGCGAACGCGAAGTGCGTGCGCGGCTGGGCAGGGCGGTACTCGGTGCCCTTGCGCAGGTTCTCGTCCAGTTTGTAGGGGTGCACGACTTTGCCGGGGTTCATCCGGTTGCCGGGATCGAAAACCGCCTTGAGCTCACCGAAGGCGGTGATGATGCGCTCGCCGAACATCAGGCCGAGCAACTCACCGCGCGCCTGGCCGTCGCCGTGCTCGCCGGAAAGCGAGCCGTGATAGGACACCACGAGCCGCGCGGCGCGCTCGACGAAGCGCCGGTAGGCGGCGATACCGTCGGCGGTGGTCAGGTCGAACGGGATCCTGGTGTGGATACAGCCGTGGCCGAAATGCCCATACAATGAGGCGCTGCCGTAGCCGAAGTCGTCGAGCAGGTCGCGGAATTCCCGCAGGTATTCGCCGACCCGCTTCGGATCGACGGCGGCGTCCTCCCAGCCTTCGTGGGTTTCCGGCCCGTGCGGTGGATACGCGGTGGCTCCCAGGCCGCCCTCGCGGACCTTCCACAGCTTGTCTTCCCGCGCCGGATCGTCGAGGTAGGCAACGGTTGGCTCATTGTCGCCACCGCGCAGGCCCTCGATCATCGCCTCCGCGCGGCGCTTCACCTCATCTTCGCTGTCTCCGTGGAACTGCACCATCAGCCAGCCACTGCCCGGCGGCAGCTTGTCCAGCGCGTCACTGGCCAGATGCTCCTCCCGCTCCAGTTCAATCAGCCGGTCGTCAAGCCCCTCCACCGCGACCGGCTCGTGCGCGTCGACGGCGGGTACCGCATCGGCGGCGTTCACGATGTCGGGGTAGCCGAGTACCACCAGCGAACGGTGCGGGTAGGTGGGGAAGAGCTTGATCTCGGCGTGCAGCACGGTCACCAGCGTGCTTTCACTGCCTACCAGTGCGCGCGCGACGTCGAAGGAGTTCTCCGGCAGCAGCGAATCCAAGTTGTATCCGGAAACCCTGCGCGGGATCTTCGGGTAGCGGGTGCGGATCTCGCTCAGGTAGTCGTCGCGGATCCGCCGCAGCTCGCGGTAGATTCCGGCCTTCCTGCCCCCGCCGGAGATGATACGTGCGTACTCCTCGTCGCTGGTCGGGCCCACCCACATGCGCTCGCCGTCATAGGTGAGGATCTCCAAGCGCAGCACGGAATCCGACATCTTTCCGTACGCCTGCGCGGTGGAACCACACGAGTTGTTGCCGATCATCCCGCCGATCGTGCACGTCGGGTGGGTCGATGGCTTCGGGCCGACACACAGCTTGTGCTCGGCGAGCGCCGAGTTGAGGTCGTCGAGCACCGCGCCCGGTTCGACGATCGCCGTTCTCGCTTCGGTGTCCAGCGACACCAGCGCATGACAGTACTTCGACAGATCCATGACGACCGCGGCGTTGCAGCATTCGCCCGCGAGGCTGGTGCCGCCACCTCGGGCAAGCACCGGCATGTCGTACTCGTGGCAGACCGCCATGGTGACGACGACCGCGTCGATCGTGCGCGGCAGCACCACACCGATCGGCACCTGACGGTAGTTGGATGCGTCGGTGGAGTACGCGGCCCTGGCGCCCTTGTCGAAACGCACCTCACCGTCCACCCGCTCGGTGAGTGCCGCCACCAGCGCTTCGGTGGCGGATTCGGGCCTGGCGTCGGTGCTGGGCGTTCGCGCAGCGGTCATCGGTGATTCCCTCCTACAACACTCGGTAGCGTTCGGCATCCTTCTCACGGAACATCAGCCCGAGCCCTGGCTCGTCGTCGCGGGGCCGGATCATGCCGCCAGCGGGATCGGTCGTGCCCTCGAAGAACATCCTCTCGATACGCACGTGATCGTGGAACCATTCCAGGTGCCGGAAGTTCGGGGTCGCCATCGCGGCAGCCGCGTGCACGTGGGGCGCGCAGTGACCTGACACATCGAGCCCGAACGAGCCGGCGACCGCGGCCGAGCGCAGCCACTCGGTGATGCCGCCACACCGGGTGGCGTCCATCTGCAGGCAATCCACCGCGCCCGCCTGGCACATGTGGCGGAAGTAGTACGCGTCGGACCCGTACTCGCCCGCCGTGACATCGGCGCTCACGGCGGCACGAACCTGCGCAAGGCCTTCCAGATCATCGGAGCTCACCGGCTCCTCGAACCAGCTCACCCCGTACGGGGCGGCGGCCTGCCCGACACGGATCGCCTGCTTGCGGCCGTAGCCGCCATTGGCATCGACGTAGAGCTCGGCGGAATCCCCGATGTGCTTGCGCGCGAACGCGATCCGCGCGAGGTCGCGAGATACCTCGGTGCCCCACGACTCGCCAATTTTGATCTTCACTCGGGTGAT
>JBOHEL010000221.1:0-8032 GCA_050700995.1 Sciscionella sp.
CCCTCGTGGCAGCGGATCGAGTTGCCGTCACCGATGTGTACCCAGCGTCCGACTTCCAGCCGCCCGTAACCCGCCCGGCAGTGCAGCTCCACGTTGCGGCCGAGGAACACCATGCCGCGCAGGATCACGTGCGGGTTGGCGATCCGAAACCGCAGCAACCGCCAGTACCGGACCAGATACCATGGCGTGAACGCGCGGTTGCGGATCACCCAGCGCAGCGAGTCCCTGGTAAGAAACCTCGCCTGCGCGGGATCGCGGGTACTGCGGCGCCACGCGCGGACCCGAGCGGCGACAGGTGAGCCCCACATCGACGTCATGTCGTGAGACGGTATCCCATGACCTGTGCTGAAGGTGGCTCTTGTGTCGCTCTTTGGAACAAGAGCCACTTTCAGCACAACGGCGGTCAGGGCAGGTAGTACATCGGGTTGGGGAGCTTCACCGCGCGCATCGCGTGGTCGCCCTTCAGGTCGGAGTACTGGTCGCCGACATTGAGCACGATCGTGTTGCCAAGCGACTCGATGTGCGCCCTTGTCTGCGACTTGTACTCAATCGTGGTGCACTTCGCGGCCGCGCATTGCAGATACGGCGGCCGCGTGCCCTCCGATTTGAGGAACAAGGCCGCAGGCTCCGGATAGCCTTGCGAGCTCAGGTCGTGCAGCGTCGCGGCACGCTGGTGCTCCGGCCGCCCGGTCAGGAAGTACACCTTCACATGGTGTGCCGCGGCCCACTGCGCCAGCCGCAAGGTCGGTTTGATCGCCGGAAACTCATTGTTGTCAATGGCCTGCTCGTTCTTGACGGGGTCGTAGGCGAACTGATTGTCGACCTCCCAGCCGTAGGTCACCTCGGAGGTGTCATCGACGTCCAGCACGATCGCCGGGCTCGTCACGTGGGACGCCCGTGACCGCAGGAACCGCTCGCCGCGCTGTATCGCCTGGGTGGTCTGCCTGGCCCATGCGCTGTCCTGCGAGAAGTGGTGGTGCCCTGCGGCGTCGATCGAGTCGCCGTAGTACTGCTCAACCTGCGTCTCCACCTGCCCGACGTTCGGCGGCTCGCCGCCCCCGTTGCCGTGGGCGGGCAGGCTGTCTCCCGCCGCGACGGCTGTAGCTCCCCCGGCAAGTACCGCACCGACGGCCAACGCGGCCGCTGTCTTCGTGAGACCTCCAAGCCGGAAACGACGAGATGACATGCCCACTCCCTCTCCCATACGGTCACCGCGGTGGCGGAACCCGAAGAAACCGGTCCAAACGGGGCGAATCTAGACCATTACGCGCGTCCGCAACTACACCGAATGGGTGAACAACTGCAGCGAGTTACCGATCAGGCGTACCCGGCCCGGCACAGGAAAGCGGCGGGCGTCCGTCCGATGCGGGTCAGCACCAGCGTCGCCTCCTCGTCGCCGGAGGGCCGCAGCCTGCGCCGGAGGTCATCGGGCCCGATGTCGAGCCCGCGGACCATGATCTCCAGCCGACCCACATCATGGCGCCGCAACATCGCGCGCACTGCCTTTTCGGTGTACTTCCCGTGCTCCAGCACCCGGAAGGCGCGCACGCCCGCTGGCGGCGCGTCACCGGTGAGATACGCGATCCTGGCGTCCAACTGGCCGAGGCCGTGCCGTGCCGCGTAATGGCGCACCAAACCCGCCCTGATCACCGCTCCGTCCGGCTCGATCAGCCACTCGCCTGGCGCACGCACCTCGCAGTCGTCCGCTTCCGCGTCGGTGATCGTCCAGCGGGAGCCGTCTCGCCGCAACACGGTCGCGCGCCTGCCTGCCGTGGCCAGATCGCCGGTCCACAGGCATGCCTCCCGCACGTGCGAGCGATAGGAGATCACCTCGACCTCGCCTGCCCAACGCACAGTCGTGAAATCCAGTCCAGGCGCGCACTTTACCGCGAGCTCGCGCCCGGCGTACGCGGTCTCTAGTTCGTCGAGGGGGGGTATCACATCGCGTGCCGACAGCGTTCTGCGCCCCCTGGCATCACGCCTGGCGGGATCGGCGACAACCACCGTGTCCCGTGAGACGGGACGCAGCGCATCGGCGTGCAGCAGTGTAGGCAGGACTTCAGCGCGGCCGCAGTTGTGGCGCGCCATCGCCAGCCGCACACCGTCCACATCGGACCCGAGGCAGCGCGGCGCGACCCGCGCCAACTCGATGACGTCAGCGCCGATGGAGCAGGTCACATCGTGCACGTCACGCCCGGCCAGCCGTTCCGCACGATAGCGCGCCACCGGGGTCGCGGTCGCCTGCTGCAACGCGGCGTCGGTGAACAGCCAGCCATCGGCGTCGGCCAGTTTCGCACCGGCGCGCCTGCGCAGCAGCGCCGTCTCCAGCACCGCCGCGCCGCGCTGCCCGGCGATCTTCCTCGCGGCCGCGACATCGGAGAGCCGACTGGCATCGGTCAGCGGCAGGCAGGACACCAGCGCCAGCGCGGCAACACCTGCGCGCGAGCGCAAGTACCGGACGTCCTCCGCGTCGAACCGATAGCTCACACCCTGGTCAACACCCGTGAGCACTTATCGGAGCCCGCGCACCCTGAAATGCTCACAGGTCAGGTTTGGTACCGGTGAGCAGGGCGTTGTAGAACAGCTTGCGGGGGACCACCTTGCTCAGCACGTTCTCGTCCAGCCACGACAGCCGCTGCCATAAACGGTAGGCGAACCACTTCCAGCGCGGGCCCAGCTTCTCCGGCGGCACGGCGGCTTCGAAGGTACGCACCGGCCAGCCAAGCAGTGCCGCCGACAGCTCCTCCGTCGCCGCTCGCACGCCCACGGCGCCCGCCTGGTGCGCGATCCGCTCCAACTCGGCTGGGTCGAACGTGTGAATGTCCACCACGGCCTCAAGCGCGGCGGCGCGGGAGGACTCGTCGAGCTCGGCCTGCGGCCTGCGCCAGTCACGCAGCGGGCCGAACTTCGTCACGTTCGTGGTCAGCCACCAGGTGAACTGCCCGAGCTTGCGCGCGTAACCGTCACCGATCGTGGTCGGCTCACCCGCGAACACGAACTTACCTCCCGGCTTGAGCACCCGCAGGATCTCCCGCATCGCGCGCCGCACGTCCGGGATGTGGTGCAGCACCGCGTGCCCCACCACCAGGTCGAAGGTGTTGTCCTGATACGGGATGGTCTCGGCGTCCGCGACCCTGCCGTCCACGTCCAGCCCGAGGTTCTCGGCGTTGCGCAGTGCCACCCGCACCATGCCTGGCGAGAGATCGGTGACCGACCCCTTGGCCGCCACGCCACCCTGCATCAGGTTCAGCAGGAAGAACCCGGTACCGCTGCCGAGTTCCATCGCCCTCGAATACGGCCAGTCAAGCTCGCCCGCGACCAGCCGGAAGCGCCCGACGGCGTAGTCGATGCATCGCTGGTCGTAGGAGATGGACCACTTCTCGTCGTAGGTCCCCGCTTCCCAGTCGTGATAGAGCACGTTCG
This sequence comes from Sciscionella sp., assembly GCA_050700995.1. GTDB lineage: Bacteria > Actinomycetota > Actinomycetes > Mycobacteriales > Pseudonocardiaceae > JBOHEL01. The sequence goes on from JBOHEL010000221.1 coordinate 3,424, forward strand.
CGAGCTTCGGATCGCGGTAGGCCGCCTTCACCTCGTCCTCGGTGGCATGCGGGTTCGGCGCCGGGTCGACAACCTCGGTCATGTCGCTCTCCTCAGAATCACTGACCCTCGAATGCGGCCTTGCCAGGGCCGTTCTCGATGAACGAGCTCATGCCGATGGTCCGGTCCTTCGTGGCGAACAGCGCCGCGAACAGGTCACTCTCCAGTTTCAGCCCGCTGCCGAGGTCACCGTCGAGCCCACCGTCGATCGCACGCTTGGCCGCCGCTAGCGCCATCGCGGCTGCGCTGGTGAACTGCCCTGCCCATGCGCGCGCCGCCGAGTACACGTCGTCAGGTGCGACGACCTCGTCGACCATCCCGATCGCCAAGGCTTCCTCTGCCTTGACGAATCGCCCGGTGTAGACGATGTCCTTGGCCTTGGAGGGGCCGACCAGCCGCGCCAGCCGCTGCGTGCCGCCAGCGCCGGGAATGATGCCTAGCAGGATCTCCGGCTGCCCGACCTTGGCGTTGTCACCCGCGATGCGGCGATCGCAGCACAGCGCGAGCTCGAAGCCGCCGCCGAGCGCATAGCCGGTGATCGCGGCCACTGTCGGCTTCGGGATCGCGGCGACCGCGCTGAACGCCGAGGAGAGGTGGTGGGCGCGCGCGGTCATGTCCGCATGCGACATCGCGACCATCTCCTTGATGTCCGCACCGCCCGCGAAGCTCTTCTCACCGCCATAAACGATAACGGCGCGGACCTCCGAGGACTCGCTCGCCTCGCGAGCCGCCGCCCTGATCTCTTCCTGGATCTGTCGGTTCAGCGCATTGACCGGGGGCTTGTCAAGGCGGATCGTGCCGATACCGGCCTCGGTTTCCAGGCGTACGAATTCACCCACGTCAGCCAGCCTCCTCATGTCGGAACACGGTTCACGGCAGGCTACCGTGGAGTAAGTGTCGGCTTACACTCGCCTGCGCGCGAAGAACCGATCGCCCGCCCGTTGCAGTTCCAGGTCCTGATCGAACGTCTTGCAGAGGTTCTCCGAGGTCAGCACATCGCTGATCAGCCCGTGCGCGACGATGCCAGCGTCCCGCAGCAACAGCGCGTGGGTGAACCCCGGCGGAATCTCCTCGACGTGATGTGTGACCAGCACGATAGCGGGCGCGTCTGGGTCCATGGCCAGCACCGAGAGCCGCTCGACCAGATCCTCCCGGCCCCCGAGATCCAGCCCAGCGGCGGGCTCGTCAAGCAGCAGCATCTCGGGATCGGTCATCAGGGCCCTGGCGATCAGCACCCGCTTGCGCTCGCCTTCCGACAATGTGCCGAAGGTGCGCTCGCCGAGACGGCCAACCCCCAGTGACTCCAGCAGCCGGGCCGCGCGTGCGGTGTCGATCCGGTCGTAATTCTCCCGCCAGCGCCCCACCACCGCGTAGCCGGCGCTGACCACTACGTCTGCGACCCGCTCGTCGACCGGGACCCGGCTGGCGAGCGCGGCGTAGCAGAACCCGATCCTTGGCTTCAGCTCGAAGATGTCGGTCCGCCCCATCCGCTCGCCGAGCAGGTCGACCGTGCCACTCGTCGGGTGCAGTTCCGCCGCCGCGAGCCGCAGTAGCGTGGTCTTACCCGCGCCGTTGGGGCCCAGCACGACCCACCGTTCGTCCAGCTCAACGTTCCAGTCCACCCCGGCGAGCAGGTCGCTGCCGCCACGGCGGACTCCGACACCGGCCATCCGGACCACGAGATCGTCGATGCCGGATTGCTCGTACCGCTTCTGCTCCGTCACGTGGCTCATTGTCGCAATGTCTTTCGGAGTAGTTGGACGGACCTCGCCGAACCGCGACGGCAATCAGGCAGGATGGACGGGGTGTCCAGATCCCCGGTACCCGACCCCATGCTCCTCGGCGGCCATCCGTTCCCACTCGGTGCCCACCCGGAAGGTGGTGGGGTTCGCTTTGCGGTGGCCTCCGCGCCCGCCGAAGCGGTGGAGGTCTGCCTCATCGACGGCGACGGCTCGGAGCGCCGGATCGAGCTGCCGGAACGCACCTTCGGTGTCCACCACGGTGTGGTCCCCGGCATTACGCCTGGCCAGCGTTACGGGTACCGGGTGCACGGTCCGTACGCGCCCGAGCGGGGCCTGCGCTGCAACCCCGCGAAGCTGCTGACTGACCCCTTTGCGCGACGGCTCACGGGCGAGTTCACCAATCTCGACGCCGCACTGGGATACCGCGGAGATCCGATGAGCGGCGAGCGTTCCACGATCGACTCGATCAGCAGCGTGCCGCTCTCGGTGGTCACCTCCCCCGGCGGGCCCGACACCGGAGTCAAGCCGCAGGTGCCGTTCGAGGAGACCGTCATTTACGAGTTGCACGTGCGTGGCTTCACGATGCGCCACCCTGACGTGCCGGAACACCAGCGCGGGACCTACCTGGGTTTGGCGCATCCCGCCGTGATCGAGTACCTCAGCGCGCTCGGTGTCACCGCGGTCGAGTTGCTCCCGGTGCATGCCTTCGTCGACGAACCACCGCTGCTGCGCACGCACCGCCGAAACTACTGGGGTTACGCCTCACTCGGGTTCTTCGCACCGGACGCCCGCTACGCCAGCCAGCCGGGAAAGGAGGTCGCCGAGTTCCGTACCATGGTCTCCGCGCTGCACGCGGCGGGCATCGAGGTGGTCCTCGACGTGGTGTTCAACCACACCGCCGAGGGCGGCGCGGACGGTCCGACGCTCTCCTTCCGAGGCCTCGACGACTCCGCCTACTACGTGCACGACGAGCGCGGCCGCTACCGCGACATCACCGGCGTCGGCAACACGCTGGACTCCGGATCGCCAACGGTGGTGCGGATGGTCACCGACTCGTTGCGCTACTGGGCGGGAGACATGGGCGTGGACGGTTTTCGTTTCGACCTGGCCAGCGTGCTCGGCAGGCCGCGCGCAGGCCAGTTCGACGCCGATGCGGCCTTGCTGACCGCGATCGCCTGCGACCCGCTGCTCGCCTCGACGAAGTTGATCGCCGAGCCGTGGGACGCAAGCGGCGACGGCTACGCTGTCGGTGAGTTCGGCCAGCAGTGGGCCTGCTGGAACGATCAGTTTCGGGACGGCGTCAGGGATTTCTGGCGCGGCGCGGATGATGTCAGGGACCTGGCCTACCGGCTGTCCGGCTCGTCGGATCTGTACGCACGCAACGGCAGGCGACCATGGGCCTCGATCAACTTCGTGACCGCGCACGACGGTTTTACGCTGCGGGACCTGGTCTCCTACAACGGCAAGCACAATGACGACAACGGTGAGCACGGCGAGGACGGCGCGTCAGACAATCGCTCGTGGAACTGCGGCGTAGAGGGCGATACCTCGGAACAGTCCATACTGGACCTCCGGCTCCGCCAGGCCCGCAACCTGATGGCCACCGTGCTGCTCGCCACGGGCACCCCAATGATCACTGCGGGCGACGAGCGCTGGCGCACCCAACACGGCAACAACAACCCGTACTGCCTCGACAACGAAACCTCCTGGCTGGACTGGACCGCATGCGATGCGGGCGAGCAGATGCTGGGGTTCGCCAGGGCACTGGTCGCGCTGCGTGCCAGCAGCCCCGCGCTGCGGCAACCTGAGTTCTTCGAAGGCAGGCAGGCGCCGAGCGGCGAGCTGGATCTGGTGTGGTTCACCGAGCATGGCGAGCCGATGACCGAGGAGGACTGGTTCGACGGTGCGCGCCGCACGCTCGCGATGTGGATCGACGGCTCCCGCTGCCGCTCCCGCGCGCGCTCCGGTGAGCAGGTGGGAGACGATTCCTGGCTGCTCGTGCTGCATGGCGGCGCCAAGGACACCGAGTTGGTGCTGCCCGCCGCGGAATACGGCAAGCGGTACCTGCCCGCCGTCGACACCTCATCACCGGTCGTACCCGACCCCGACACCACACTCGACCCCGGTGCCACGATCGGGCTTACTGCCCGCAGCCTGCTGCTGCTACGCGCGCAGCGCTAGGCGGCCACGCGCCTCATCGTGGTGTGTGGCATCTGAGCATGGCGATAGTCCTGACTACTACTGCACGTGTCGGATAGCCTTGCCGTCAGTGTCTGGTTGTGCACGCCCTGGGGAGGCGACGTGGCGGAGGGGTTTCGCGTCGATGTCGGCGCGCTACGTAAGGCATCCGACGGTGTCGACGGTGTATTGCTAGACGTCCGGGCGCAGAAAGTGAACGACATCGGCCCGGAATCGTCGGCCGTGGGCCATGACCGGCTTGCGGCTGCGGGACAGCGTGAACGCCTACGAGCAGGTCGAGCGAGAGACCAAGCGGAAGCTGGACACCTTCCTCGTGGGGTGCGGCCAGGACCCAGCGGCCGAGTGATGGCCGACCTGGGTGAGACCATCGATCCGAAGGCGCTCGTACCAGGCGACTTCTCCCCGCTCCAGGCGGCTGTGTTGGACTGAGTTCCTACGGTGATGTGTTGCACGAAGCCGGCGCAGGGTTGCAGCGGATCGACACCACGGAGGGCTGGACTGGCAAGGCCGGTGATCAGTTCCGCGACGTGTTCTGCGGGCAACCGGCGAAGTGGCTGGAAGCCGGGGACAGCTTCCACGCGGCCAGCAAGGCTGTCGATAGTTACAGCTCGACCTTAACGTGGGCGCAA
>JBOHEL010000222.1:0-7975 GCA_050700995.1 Sciscionella sp.
CCCAAACCCCCGTGGTGGGGTCAGCTCAGGCGCGAAGCTTGCTTGAGGTGCAGCGCCAATTCACGCTAGGACGCAAGGCGGCGTCGTCGACGCGGTCGGCGTGCCGCTGCACCATCTCGAACATCGACTCGAGCAGCGTGTCCGACAGCAGGTGCGGCTGCAGCCCGAGCGACGGCAGCGCGGTGTGCACCACGCTGTAGTAGTGCTCGGCCTGCTCGACGCGCGGGTTCTCCAGATACTCGACATCGATCGAACCCGGGTAGAGGTTGGACACCGTCTTCGCCAGTTCGCCGACCGAGAAGCTCTCGGTGGTCTGGTTGAACACCCGGAACTCGCCACGCTCGGCGGGGTTCTCGGTCGCCAGCCGGATGCATTCGGCGGTGTCCCTGATCTCGATCATGCCGCGGGTCTGACCGCCGTCGCCGTACACGGTCAGCGGCTTGCCGATAACCGCCTGGATAACGAAACGGTTAAGCACCGTGCCGAAAATGGCGTCGTAGTCCAGCCGGGTGGCCAGCCGAGGGTCCCTGTCGGTCTGCGGGGTCGACTGGCCGTAGACGATGCCCTGGTTGAGATCGGTGGCGCGCAGGCCCCAGATCCGGCAGGCGAACTCCATGTTGTGGGAGTCGTGCACCTTGGACAGGTGGTAGAAGGAACCCGGCTTCTTAGGAAAGAGCATCCGGTCCTTGCGGCCCTTGTGCTCGACGTCCAGCCAGCCTTCCTCGATCTCAATGTTGGGCGTGCCGTACTCGCCCATCGTGCCGAGTTTGACGAGATGGATGTCCGGGTCGATCTCGGCGATGGCGAACAGCAGGTTCAGCGTGCCGACCACGTTGTTCTGTTGGGTGTACACCGCGTGCTTGCGGTCGATCATCGAGTACGGTGCGGACCGCTGCTCGGCGAAGTGCACCACAGTGTCCGGCCGGAACTCCTCGACCGCGTGGAAGAGAAATTCGGCGTCGGTGAGGTCGCCCGCGTAGAGCGCGAGGCTCTTACCGGTGATCTCCTTCCACGCCTGCACTCTGACCTGCAGAGGCTCGATGGGCACAAGGCTTTGCACGCCCATCTCGTGGTCATACTGGCGCCGCACGAAGTTGTCCAGCACGGCCACCTCGTGACCAGCATCGGACAAATGCAGTGCGGTCGGCCAGCCCAGGTATCCGTCACCGCCGAGCACCAGAACGCGCACAAGAACCCCTTTCAACGATCGGTGCGGAGCAACCAAAACGTTACAGCCGCCAAGCGTCAAGTAACCCATCTGAACCTGTGAGTTCTTTAAGCAGCGCCGAGTTGACCCCGCCCTGCCGCGCACAGTGTCCACGACATCAGGGAGTATGGAGTCATGACCACGTCGCTTGAGCACGCTGAGCAGGCGCCACCAGCACCAGGCCTGCGCGGCCTGCTGCATCGGGCCCGCCAGCGGCATGTGATGGTCAGGTTAGGCAAGTTCGCAGCGGCGTCGGCGGTCTCGACCGTCATCTCCCAGCTCACGCTGATGGGCATATACGGCTTGGCTGGCAGAACCGCGCTGCTCGCGAGTATCTGCGCCTTCGCGGCTGGTTCGATCCCGAACTTCCTCATCAACCGGCATTGGGCATGGGGCAGGCGCGGCGCCCCGAACGTCGGCAAGGAGCTGCTGCCCTACTTGGCGGTCATCGTCGCGGGTGGCATCGCCTCCACCGGACTCGTCACCCTTGCGGATGCGCTGCTGGAGCCAGTGCTGGCCAGCCGAGGTTGGCGCACCATCATCCTTGACCTAGTCTACCTCGGCAGCTACGGCCTGCTGTTCGTCGTGAAGTTCGCGCTATTGGACCGGCTGGTCTTCCGCGGCAGCCACAAGGTTGGCGAAACATCCTGACCGCGGTCCCGGTCTCCCGAACGCCGCAGACCTCAGTCTTTCCGGAACCCGACGTATTCGCGCAGCCAGGTACCCGTCAAGGCTCGCGCATACCGCAACCCGTAGAGAAAGTTGTTGCCTTTCTTCGATGCGCCCGCGGTGCGCTTGCGCATTGTCATCGGCAACTCAAGATAACGCGCTTTTTTCGACAGCACTCCGACCAGTAGCTCCGATGACTGGTACTGCGGCTGGCGCAGCCGCACCGAGCACGCCAGCTCCGCTCGCATCGCGCGGAAACCGAACGAGGTATCGGTGATATGACGACGGGTGAGCACGGTCGCGAGCATGGCGAAGACCCGCACACCCAGCCAGCGCACCCGGTCGGAGGTGTGCTCGGAGCCGAGCCTGCGAGAACCGCTGACGAAGTCGGCTCGACCGTCAAGCAGCGGCCGCAGCAGTAGCGGCATCTCGTCGTTGTCGTACTGACCGTCGGCGTCGGTGGTCACCACATACTGCGCGCCGAATCGCGCGGCCACCTGGTAACCGAGCCGCAGCGCGGCACCCTGGCCCCGGTTCTGCGGTGCGATGACAGTGAAGGCGCCGTGCTTCAAGGCGAACTCCGCGGTCGCGTCGCTGCAGCCGTCGGCGACGACTATCACGTCAACGTCCTTGTCGCAGCAGCGCTTGGGCAGGCAGTCGAGCACTTCCCCGATGCCGTCAGCCTCGTTGTAGGCGGCGATCACCACGGCGACCGGCGCGAGATCCGGCTCCCCATAGCGGCTCGCGAAATCGTCGAGGGCCGTGGTGTCCACGGCGTCGGGAAAAGGTGCCAGGCGTCGCTTGTCACTGTGCTGCACGGCGGCAACCCGCGTTGTCCCTATCATCGACGTGCAGCCTAGGACACCGGCCAACGGGAGCAGCACCAACCCGGGCAACTGGTACCTCCAGGAGAACTCGAACGCCGCAGACGTGAGTAAAATCACGATACCGGTCACGGCGACGAAAGCTCCGGCGCCCCCGAGCCAGGCGGCGAAGCCCGAACGGCCACGGCGCCGCACCGCCCCTGCCAAGCCGAGTATCGCGGCTATCCCTAGCAGCGGACCTGGGGTGTACCCGATGCGGAGCTGGTACTCGCGCAGTATCCCGGCGAGCGTGGGGTTCACCGTCGGCCGCATACCGTCGAAACGCTGCGTCGCCGCGCCGGTATCGGGGCTATACACCGGATAGCTGGTCTGGAATTGCCACCTCGCGATCGGGACATCACCAGGAAAGCTGGCTTTGGTCCAGTCCACGAAGCCCTTGCCGAAATCGCGGATCACGCCGCCGACCACATTCAGTGGCTGCTGCTGGATCACGGCGTCCGCGAACTGCCGCATCGCCTGCTCCACAGTGGTGCCCTCGGGAAGGGTCGGCTTGAACATCGGGTCGGTGGCGAGATAGGTGTACTGGTCGATACCGAACGGCACACCGTTCGGCTCGGGTCGGCAGAACTGCCGCAGCGTGGCGGAGACCTGAAGTTCCTGGCAATTCGCCGCCACCGTGGTACGGCCGTACAGCGGGTCGCCACTGCTGCTGGTGAAACCCACGTGCCCTGTCACCGCGAAGAAGTAGCCGCAGAACGCGCCCACCAGGATCATCCAGCCGAGCAGGAAGGCACCCACCCGCAGCCCGATCGGCCGCAACCGCGCACGCCAGCCCGCACGGCGCCGCCACCCGACGATGAGCAGGTAGGCCACCATCGGGACGACCAGCGGGATCGCCACTATCCGCAACAACACGCAGATGCCGATCAACACGCCCGCGACCGCGGCACGTCGTGGCGTCGGCACCCCCCGTCGCAGCAGTGTCCACACCACGAGCACCAGCGCAAGCTGGAACCACAGGTCCGACATGATGTTCTGCTCGATCTGCAGCTGGTAGCCGTCGAGCAGCACCGGAGCCGCCGCAAGGGCCGCCAGCCAGCTGCGTGCACCGAGCCTGCAGGCAAGGCGGTAAAGCAGGATGCCCACGGCGATACCGGCGAGGTGCTGCACCACGACAACCAGTTGCAGCCCACCCACGTACAGCAGCGGCTTGAGGACGAACAGGTCGTAGCCGATCGGTTCGCCGCCGTCTGGACGCAGGTTCAGCCCGGTGAGGTAGCGGAAGGAATCGATGTAGAGCAACGCGGGCCGGTAGGCCAGCGTGGTCATCACCCGCAACAGCAGCCCGACCACCAGCATCGCCAGCATCAGCCAGTGGCGCCCCAGGAGCCGTGAGTACTTTCGACGGTTATAGCCGTCGAAAGTACTCACGGCCGCTGGTTCGCTCACTGCCGCACGCTCACCCGCCTGCGCGCCGTGAAGTCCTCCCACACCGTGGCGAGGCCGTCACGCAGGGACATCTGGGGGGTGTACCCGATGCGATCCGCTGAAGCAGAGATATCCACGATCACGGCGGGCATCTCGCCGGTCTTGGCAGGCACGTGCTCCACCGGCAGTTCGGCGCCGGTCACCTCGCGCACCGCGTTCACGATGTCAAGCACGCTGACCGAGCGGCCCGCACCGATGATCGTGGGACCTCCCAGCTCATGCTCCCATGCCAGCAGTACCCCGGCAGCGACGTCGCTGACGTGCACCAGATCCCTCCGCTGCTCGCCGTCGCCGTAGACCTGCACCCCTCGGCCTTCGAGCGCGGCGCGCATCAGCCGCGGCACGAAGCTGTCCTTGAGCTCCATGCCGGGGCCGTAGATGTTGGTGAACCGCAACGCGCAGTTCACCATGCCGTACGCACCGGAGTAGCCCGAGAGCAACATCTCGCCCGCGGCCTTGGTGGCTCCGTACGGGGTCAGCGGCCGCAACGGCGCCGACTCGGTGATCACGCCGGCGCCGATATCGCCGACCACCGCGTTCGTCGACGCGAGCAGGAATCGCCCAACGCCGCGCTGCCTGCACAGTTCCAGCAGCTCCTGGGTGACGGCCACATTCAGCGCGAAGGTCTCCGCAGGCTGCTCTGCGGAGACCAACACCGAGGTGATCGCGGCGAGGTGGACAACGCCCGCGGTGCCCTCGCTGATCCCCGCCTGCCGGACCTCCGGATCCGCGAGATCACCCACCACACTGCGGACGCCGGGATCGTCACAGGGGAACGGCTTCACGTCGATGACGGTCACGGGAACGCCACGGTCCCGAAAGGCCCGCACGACCGCGCGGCCGACAAACCCGCAACCACCTGTCACCACTACCGGACCTGAGGGAACGCCCTGCTCATGCATGGCGCGAATGTACCGGCCGCACCTGAGAGGATCTTCAACGCCCATTGCCTTGCGCGGCGAGCCGCGTGGCCAGCTCCACCAGGGTGCGCGCGGCGAAGCCCGTCGCGCCGGGCATGACCTCGTCGTAGCCAGCCTCCGCACGAGCTGGGCCCGCGATGTCAAGGTGCGCCCACGGCAGCCCCTCGGTGAACTCCCTGAGGAACAGCGCGGCGGTGATCCCGCCTGGGCCTGGCGGTGCCTGCCGCACGTCCGCCAGTTCCCCGCGTACCTCCGACGCGTGTTCCTCGACGAGCGGCATCCGCCAGAACGTCTCCCCCACCGCGGCACCCGATTCTGCGACGAGTTCGGCGAGTTGGTCCTGCGACGCGAACAGCCCGCCGGTGCGCAACCCGAGCGCGACCTTCATCGCACCGGTCAGCGTGGCGACGTCGACCATGCAGTCCGGCCGCAACTGCCGCACCGCATACGCCAGCGCGTCCGCGAGCACCATCCTGCCCTCGGCATCGGTGTTGGCCACCTCGGTCGTCTTGCCGCCGTAATGCCGCACCACGTCCCCCGGCCGGTACGCGGACCCTGACACGTGATTCTCCGCTGCCGGGATCAACCCTGTGACACGCAGCGGCAGGCCGAGCTCCGCGATACCACGCAACGCGGCGATCACCGAGGCGCCGCCCGCCATATCGGTGCGCATCAAGTGCATCCCGGCGTTCGGCTTGAGCGACAACCCACCGGTGTCGAACGTGATCCCCTTGCCGACGAGGGCCAGGTGCGGCGCCGCTGCCGAACCGGCAGGCCGGTAGCGAAGCTCGATCAGCCTTGGCGGGCGGGAGGAGCCGCCACCAACCGCGAGTACGCCGCCGAAGCCTCGCTCCGCGAGCCAATGCTCGTCGCGCACCGTCGCGGACAGGCCGCCCACGCCACCGGTCACCTTGGCGGCCGTGGCGGCAAGCCACCGCGGATCCTTGATGTTGGATGGGGCGTTCGCCAGGTCACGTGCCAGCGCAGTAGCCGCCGCGAGCACGCGGGCACGCCGCACCGCTTCGGCAAGTGCCGTCGGGTCTTCGGTGATCAGGTGCAGTGTGGTGGTGGCTGGTTCGGGACGCTGCGCGCTGACCTGGAAGCGGTAACCGCCGAGTATCGCGCCGAGTACGAACCCCGTCACCCGGCCCGGCCCGGCATTGCCCGGCAGCTCGACCTGAAGCTGGCGCGCGGGCCGTCCGCCCGCTTCCCGCACCGCCGCGGCACGCGCATTCACCGCGCGCAGCAGCGCCGCACCCGCAGCCCGCCAATTCCCGGCGTCCGGCCATCGCACCTCGCTACCCTCGCCGACGCCAGCGAGCCACCTCAGCCTACCGTCGGCGCCTGGCAACGGGTGCACCTCACCGGCTTTGCCGGTGGCGACGACAAGCGATCGCCACGTCTCGGCGAGGCTCTGCCCACCCGGCCCGAGCCGCGGCTCGCCTGCAACGCGCGAACACAGCACGGCGAGAGGCACCGCGCGGCGGGGTTGTGTGCCAAGCTGGACCGCGAGCAGCGGGGTCGGCACGGATGGCATGGGATCCAGCATGGTCTCAGACTCCGAAGAACGGGTGCGGCGAGCAAACCCTGGCCACCGGGTCACCGGGGCCAGGGCCTGACCAGTGATATTTTCCGGCGCGCGTCAGCCGTCGAGGGATGCCAACGCCTCGTGCAACGCGCTCGCCTCATCCGACGTCATCTCGACGACGAGACGCCCGCCGCCCTCCAGCGGTACGCGCATCACGATGCCCCGCCCCTCCTTAGTCACCTCGAGGGGACCGTCTCCGGTCCGGGGCTTCATGGCCGCCATAGCGTGCTCCCTCCGTCAGTCATCCCACCGGCACGCCACTCTCGCCCGCCGGTCAGCGCCCATTCTCCCCTATGCCGACGAAGGCGCGAAATCGAACCGATCTTTTCGTGTCGCGCAGCGCCTGATCCATCCTGCCCCCGGGGCGGTAGCGTCCGAAGTAGACCGCCCAAAATAGAGGGCACCGTCCCGTGACACCCGGAGGACCAAGTGAGCGATACAGTCTTACTCAGCACCGATTCCGAAGGCGTGCGCACGCTGACCCTCAACCGCCCAGGGGCCTTCAATTCGTTGACCGTCGAGTTGAAGGAACGGTTGCTCGATGCGCTGCGTTCGGCCGCGACCGCGGACGAGGTGCGCGCGGTGGTACTCACCGGCGCGGGCAAGGCATTCTGCGCCGGGCAGGACCTCAAGGAGCACATCGGCTTCCTGACATCGGAGGATCCCGAACTCTCCGGTGCTCCATTGCGGACCGTCAGCGAGCACTACAACCCGCTCGTGCGCGCGATCAGCGAGATGCCCAAACCGGTGATCGCCGCCGTCAACGGTACCGCGGCGGGGGCGGGAGCGTCGCTCGCCTTCGCCGCGGACCTGCGCATCGCGGGTGCCTCGGCGAAGTTCCTGATGGCCTTCGCCAATGTCGGGCTTTCGGCCGATTCCGGAGCGTCATGGACACTGCCGAGGCTGATCGGCTACGGCCGCGCTATGGAGATGATGCTGCTCGCGAAGCCGGTGCTCGCAGCGCGCGCGCTGGAGATCGGCATGGTCAGCGAGGTAGTGGATGACGCTGCTGTGCTTGACACCGCTGCCGGGATCGCCGCGCGGATGGCCGCCGGTCCGACGACGGCGTACGCCAAGATCAAGGAAGCGATGCGCACCGCGGCCGGTGGCACGTTTGAGCATGCGCTGGAAGTCGAGGGCCGCACCCAGAACGAACTCGGCGCCACCGCGGACCATCGGGAAGCGGTCGACGCGTTCGTCGCCAAGCGGCAGCCGAACTTCACCGGCCATTAGTGTCCTGTGATCCGTAAGGAACCGGGATCACACGACACCAGTGAAT
>JBOHEL010000223.1:0-7968 GCA_050700995.1 Sciscionella sp.
GTGCAGTGCCCCGCCAGGCAGCGAGCTGCTGGTCTCCTCTGGCTTGTTCCAGTAGCCAGGGACCACCACGGGCCCGGAGGTGACCAACTCGCCGATCTCACCGGCGGGTAGGTCCTTGCCGTCCTCTCCGACGATCCGCACCACCGTGTTGTAGACGGGAACGCCGACGGACAGCGCACCCGATGTCGAATCGATCGGTGCCGCGGCGTGCAACGGAACGGCGTGTGACGGGGAATTCGTCTCGGTCAGGCCGTAGATGTTGTGGATGTAGTGATCGAACTTGTCGCGGAACTGGGCGACCACCGACGGCGGTATCGGCGCACCACCCGAGTAGATCTTGGAGAGGGTGGCGAGCTGCCGCTTCGACGTGCTCGGCGCATTCATCATGGCTATGAACACGGTGATCGATCCGACGGTGAAACTCGCACTGTGCTCCTCGATCGCTTCGGCCACCAGTGCAGGCTCGAACCGGTAGGTCAACACGAGCGGGCTGGGGTTGAGCAGCGCAAGTGCGAGATGCCCGACGAGGCCTGTGATGTGGAACAGCGGCGCCACACCAAGTATCACGTCGCTGGGCCCGAGCGAGATCCAGTCCCGGTAGGTCTGCGCGTTGAACACGAAATTGCCGTGTGTGTTCATCGCGCCCTTCGGCGGGCCGGTGGTGCCGGAGGTGTAGGTGAGCATCGCGATGTCCTCTGGCTGCAACGCGATGGCGTCCGGCGACCGACCGCGGTGTGCGGCAATCATCTCGGCCATGTCTTCGGTGCCATCGTGACGGGCGCGACGCACCTCACCGAGTACCCGTCGATCGTCGCGGTTCTGGTATTCCAGTTCCGAGGTGGTGATCACCAGCCGTACCTCGGTCTCACCGACAACCTCGCGCGCAACCTTGTCGTACAAGCTTTCCAGGCAGATGAGTACGACCGACCCGGAATCGGTGAGCAGTGTAGTCAGCTCCCGTTGCTTGTTCATCGGGTTGATGGATACCGCGATGGCGCCGATCTTCCACACGGCCAGCAGCGTGATCACGAACTGCGGCACGTTCTGCAGATAAACCCCGACGCGGTCCCCCCGGCGGATACCGCGTTCGGACAGCGCGACCCCGAACGCGTCGCTGAGTCCGTCCAATTCGGACACCGTGATCACGCCGTCGAAGTAGTGGATCGCGATATTGTCCGGCGCGCGCCGCACGGACGCCCGCCACGCATCGACCATGCTCGGGTACTCGCACTGGATATCGGCGGGTTGGCCGTCGTCGTAGCGCGCCAGCCACGGACGCTGCTGGTAGATGCTCATCGTGAGTACTCCACGCGTTATCGAGAACGGTTGCCTGCTGGGGAGTTCAGCCACTCCTATCGGGCCTGCCGCGGCCGTGGGGGTGGCCATGACTGGGTGGGATCGGATCGCCGACGCGCAACGGCTGGTGTTCATAGCGGCCCTCGTGTGCCACCACCGGCCGCGTGTCTCCGGCCAGTTCGGGGTGGCGCTCCTCGAGGCGCCTGCGTTCCTCCGCCGTGCGGCGCAGGCCCGTGACGTACTCGCGGTTACCGCCATAGGTTCCCCGCCAGGTCTGCGGCATCCTGTCCGCGGGTGGTGGAACTTTGGCGAGGCCGTGCAGGCCGACCGCTGCCGGTACTTTCCCGGTCGAGCCGCCGCAGGTCGGGCAGTCCGGAAGGGGTGCGGTGAACGACTGGATCACCTCGAAGCGGTGCCCGACCGCGCAACGCAACTCGTAGATCGGCATGGCTCACCAGTTCTGCACGGACTTGCGGAAGATCTCGGCGATCTCTTCCTCACCGACAGGTCGGGGACAGGTCGCGAGCAGCCGCTGCTGCTTCATGGTGCCGGGGACGAGCTCAGCTACATCGTCCTCGCCGTAACCGACCGCACCGATACCGTTCGGCACACCGACGTCCCGCATCAGCCGCACCAGCACAGCAGGTAGGGCCTCGGCCGGTTCGGCGGATTTCGCGGTCTCCGAATCGAGTAATTCGGCGGCTTTCAGGTGTCGCTGCGGGGCGGAGGAGAAGGTGTAGCGGAACGCTTCCGGGGCCGTGAGGGACACCGACTGACCGTGCGGCACCATCGGTTCGTCCGACGGGTATCCATCCGGAATGTAATCCTTCACCATCCCGGCGATCGGGTATCCGTTGGCATGTGGGATATGCACGCCCGCATTGCCGAACCCCAAGCCAGCGAATGTCGCGGCCATCATCATGTCCATCCTGGCGTCGACATCGCTGGCGCCATTGTGGACTGCGGTCCGGAAGGACTTCGCGATCAGCCCCATCGCCCGCTCGCACCACAGGTCGGACACCGGGTTCGAACCGCAGTACACCACCCGTTGCTCTGGTTGCTTGCGGTCGAAGCTGCGGAAGTCGCGTGCCGTGTAGGACTCGACGGCGTGGCAGACGATGTCCATCCCTGCGGACGCGGTCACCCCGGCGGGCAGCGTCATGGTCAGCAACGGATCGACGATCGCCATGGTCGGCCGCAGCCGCCAGTGGCTGATCCCGGTCTTCACCCGCATCGACAGGATGTCCAGTACACACATCGAGGTGCTCTCCGACCCGGTGCCCGCCGTGGTCGGTACGGCGATCAGCGGTTTGAGCTGTCCTGGTGGGGCCTTGGCGAGACCGATGGGCTTGTTCACGTAATCCATCAACTCACCGGGGTGGCTGGTGAGCAGATTCACCGCCTTGGCGGTGTCGATCGACGAACCTCCACCGACGGCGACGAACCCATCCCAAGGGCCCTGCTCGGTTGCATAACCGATTGCCTTGGCAAAACTGTCGTCGGTCGGCTCGACGTGAACCCCGTCGAATACCTCCGCGGTGATGTCGTAGCGCTTGAGATTGTCCGCGATCCGGTGAGGTGCACCGGCCGCGGCAACCCCGGAGTCGGTGACGATCAGTACCCGCTTGACGCCGTACTGGGACAGTTCGAAACCGATCTCGTCGGCGGCGCCCGCGCCGAATTTCAACGGCGGCGCGCCCCAAGTGAAGATCGTCTCCTCGGTGAGCATCGCGTCGGCAGTCACGGCGCCGCCCTTCTCACGTGTAGCTTGCGTCTGGTGCGGTGCGCAGGGTGCGCAACTGTTCGGAATCGTGGCCGAACACCACCGTCGCATTGGACTCTTCGGCGATGCCGCGCACCTTCTCCACGGACCTGTAGAAGTCCTCCAGGTTGTTCACTATCGCTGCCGGTGTGGCGGGCGGTCCGTAGGAATCGCCCATGTAGATGGCATCCGAGGTGAACAACATCGAGCCGGTGTCCGGTAAGTCCACCTTCATCGACATCGTGCCAGGGGTGTGACCAGGTGCCTCGATCAGCGTCACGCCTGGCAGGATTTCGGTGTCGCCAGAGACCGTCTCGAAGTCCACCCCGTCGTAATCGGTCTTGAGGTGCGCCCCCTGGAAAAGTCCGTCGATGCCGAACGCGAACTCCTTCTCCTTGTCGTTGCAGATCATCTTCGCACCGGTCTTGGCCAGCGTCTGCACATTGCCCGCATGATCGAAATGCAGGTGCGAAAGCACGATGTAATCCAGTTTGTCTGGACTGACGCCTAACTGACCGAGCCGCGAATCGAGGTACTGCTCTTCGCTGACGGCGTCATAGGGGAAGAACTCCTGCAAGCCGGTGGGCGCCCATCTGGTCTCCCAGTCCCTTGGGCAACTGGTGTCCCACAGCAGCAGGCCGTCTGTCGTCTCCACCAGCACGCAGTGCGTCGAGCACTCGTACCACTCGTTCGGCTTGTCCCGCTCGGCTCGCGGACGGATCGATCTGCCAGGCTTCAGCAACAGCCACGTCAGATCGCAGTGCATAGCGCCGCAAGGCAGAATGTGCAAACGTGTCGCCGTCATTCTTGACCTCCATCAGGTGGCCATGTTGTTCATATAACGGTGCCACCGTGGTTTGGGCGAGTCAATGGCTGCGGCGCCCAGGTATCCCCTGACCGTCAACGTGTACCGGCTGACGACGGGCCTGCGCCGACCAGCACCGACGAAAGCTACCGACCGTGGTTGACGAGCAACGCGATCAGACGCCCACGCCGCCTCGCGGAGGCGCCCGGCCATGCGCGCTTGGGTGAGCCAAGGCCGGTGCGGAAACCTTGCCGCCAGCTGGGTAGGTCGGCTGCCAACCCAGGTCGCGCTTGGCCTTGGCATGGGAGAGACGCGGGGGAACTGGTGGCCGCGGACCGTCGGCAAGATCCCGCCGTCCTCGCCGATGCTGGTGCGGGGCCATGGCCACGAACTCGGCTGTAATCGCTGGTTGAAGGTCGGCCTCATCGGTCATTGCAGCTACCTCGTCACTTCCCTGGCCGGCGTGCTTGTCACCAGTGGAACCACCACCGCGTGCCGAACTCATCGGTCCACGTTGCTATTCGACGTCCATCTGCGGCTTAGCGGCAGTGAGCTTGGCGGCGACGCCGTAGTCGTTCGCCGCACGACGCCCAGCCGGTTTGCACCGTCAAGGGTCAGCCGCCGCCGTGGACCGCCGCGCGGTGCTCGCGCTTCCTGGGGTAGCCTGTGCCACGTTTTCAGCGTGGATCCCGTTTATGAGGTCGCGCTCGTGGGTCTTCGGCACCTCGAAATGGTGGCTGTGAATGCGACGTGGGCTTTGGCTGGGACCGGTATTCGCGCTGCTGCTGCTGGTGACTGCCGCAGCCTGCACCGGTGGGCGCACTGCTCGTGGCGGGACTCACCAGGCCACGGGTTCGCCGTCGCCGACGCCTGCCGCGACGAGTATGGGCCCCGACGGGGTGCGGGCCTCGTGGGTGACTGCGGAGAATGCCAGGCCGGGTACCACCGCGTGGCAGATCCACGGCACGCCGCCGGGAACCATTGCGGGATACGCGAACCGCACCTCGAGCGCCGCCGGTGAGAGGATTCAGCTGTACGTGTCCACCAATGCGCCTCGGTTTCATCTCGAGGCCTACCGGATGGGCTACTACCACGGCACGGGTGCGCGGCTGGTGTGGCGCTCACCCGAAGTCCCGGGCCGGCGGCAGCCGCCCTGCCCGGTGCGCAAGGGCATCAACATGGTCTCCTGCACCAACTGGTCCTCGAGCTTGCAGGTGCCGATAACGAGCGCGTTCGTGCAGGGCGATTACCTGTTCAAGCTGGTCGGATCGGGTGGGCAGGCCAGCTATGTGCCGTTGACGGTATCTGATCCTGCCAGTCATGCCACCTACCTCATCAAGAACGACGTGTTGACGTGGCAGGCGTGGAATCCCTACGGCGGTTACGACTACTACGTCGGCAAGGGTTCGTGCCCGCACGGCGGGTATCCGCTGTGCACACGGGCGCGGGTGGTTTCCTTCGACCGCCCGTATGCGTTCTCCTACAACGGGGGGAAGGGCACTGGCGACTTCATGGCGCTGGAGTTGCCGCTGGTGCGGTGGGCGGAGAAGCACGGCCTCGACGTCACCTACGCCACCGACGTCACCGTGATCGAGCACCCTCACATCCTCACCGCGCACAAGGCGGTGTTCTCCCTCGGTCACGACGAATGCTGGTCGCTGCGGGAGCGCCAGGCCGCGGTCGCCGCCCACCGCGACGGGGTGAACTTGGCTTTCTTCGGTGCCAGTGGGGTCTTGCGGCACGTGCGGGTGCAGCCCTCCCCGCTCGGGCAGGACCGGGAAGAGGTCGACTACCGCGACTCCGCCGCCGACCCGCTCGACGGGCACGGCAACCCGAAGCGGGTCACCGGCAACACGTGGGCCTCGCCACCCGCGAGCTGGCCCGAAAACACCTTCGTCGGCGAGTCCTACAACGGATTCCTCGACCCCCACGCCTCGCCGGGTGCGCTCACCGTCGCGAACGCCGCAGCGTGGATCTACGCTGGCACCGGGTTGCGCAACGGCCAAGCCCTCCCCGGCGTCATCCGCTCCGACGTCGACAGCCTCGAACCCGGCCTCGGGCACCCGAACAACGTGCAAGTGTTTGCGCACTCCCCGCTGGACGCCCACCGCGCGCAGGCCCGCACCCACCGTAACGGGGTGTTCTACTCCGATATGACCTACTACACCGACCCGCACGGACACGGCGGCGTGTTCGACTCCGGCACCAACAACTGGATCCCCGACCTCGCCCCCTGCGCGGGCGGCACCGGCTGCGCCGCTCCCACGATCGGCCGCATCACCGGAAACCTACTGCGCACACTCGGTTACGGCCCCGCAGGAAACACGCAACCCTCCGACCCCAACTGGCACCAATTCTATTGAGCCAGCCACTAACGGCTCTAGAGAGTCTCCGAAAGGCCGACCCAGGTTCGAGACCCCGTACGAGCTCGGTCAACTTGATTGTTCAGTTCCTTACATCGGACGTGCCGCTGCTCGTCGATTGTCGACTCGTCGACCTCTGCCCGGAAGCGGGCAGAGATGGTGGGCCGCCCGGGGCTCGAACCCGGAACCTACGGATTAAAAGAGCGTGGTCGGGACTAGACTCACACGGAATGCACTGGTCAGCGTGGCTTACTGTATGTCTGTGGCGTATGTGATGGCTGCGAACAACGGCTCTTCGCAGCCATCGTGATTGCCATTCAGTCTACTATGGATGATCATACTCCGTGCGCGACTCGGTCTCAGAGCCACCAATGGACGAGCAGTAGAGGTAGGCCCCTCAACCAATCGGATGTCGGCGAGCCGCACAGTTCGCAGCCAAGGCTGTAACCAAAGACCAACGCATGCCGATACCAACGAGTTAGCCCTGCCTTGGAAAGGCATGGCTCGACGCATCATGACATGGTTCGTGCTGTTCAGGATGCTTCACCATCTGTATGTGGTGGCCTAGATGTCTGCGAATCGGTGTGTTTCGCAGACATCGTGACCGACAGATCATCTTGGCCGTGGCGCGTGGTCACGCGGGTGCGAACGCGTTGTCGAGCTGCAGGTGACGATAGGTGGGTCGTTGGGCATCGGTGGATGTGAGACCATGATGTTGTAAGGGAGGTGACTGCGGTGAGTGTAGCTGGCAACACGGGTTCGGCGTCTGGTTCGTACCGGCAGCAGCTAGAGGAGCAGGCGCGGCGAAGGGCTGTAGCGCCGACCGTGTCGGTGGAGGAGTTGCGTGCGGACGTGTTCGACTCCGACGAGGAGCTAGACGAGTTTCTCGCTGACTTGTACGCCTTCCGGCACGCGAACATGGCTTGACTAATGGCATTGATTGTCTTGGATACCGATGTCGCGTCGCTGAGTTACAAGGGTCAATTATCGGAGTCGATGGCTCGTGCTCTGCTCGGTCACACGTTGTGCGTCACGTTCGTCACTGTCGGGGAGATGGCACGGTGGGCCGATAGCCGCCAATGGGGGCCCCGGAAGCGCACTGAGCTGGTGGCATGGCTGGGCAACCGGGTGGTTCTGCCCTATGACGCGAACGTCGCGTGGCGGTGGGGACAGCTGATCGCAGCTGCGGAACGTCGAGGTCGGCCTCGTCCGATCAACGACACGTGGATTGCCGCGTGCTGTCTGGCCGCTGAGCTGCCGTTGGCGACGCTGAACATCAAGGACTACCTCGACTACACCCAGCACGAGGGCCTGCGGCTGGTGCCCGGCTCGGCGAGCTCATAGCCGCCGAGCCACAAAGGCTGCGGCCTGATCCGTAGTGCAGACGCCGGGGTGCTTACCATCGGTATGCAGGGCGTTCGGCGTCACGATAGGTGGGTACTGGGCATATCTGGTACCAGTGCTGTGCAGTTCGTGGCCAAGACTGTGGCCAAAGATCGACATCAGAGATCAACATAATGGCGGGCCACGCTGCGCATGGCATCGACCGGACAGCGGCGTTGATCGCAGTGCCGTCGCCGACACGCCTGGGTTCCGCATTATTCGTGGCGGCTAGGCCGAAGTTACGGCTGTGGGGACGACGTATCCCCAGGTTGACCTGGGGATACGTGCTTTTCGGTTGTGGTGGTTCTGGCTACTTCAGCGTGAGCGGGATCGGTGTGTTGATCAACTCGAAGGCGCGT
>JBOHEL010000224.1:0-7956 GCA_050700995.1 Sciscionella sp.
ACACGATACCGCCGTGGTTGGTGCGCCAGCCGCCGGGCACCCCCCATTGCCGGATCGACATGTAGTGCAGGTAGTTGCGTCCACCGATCGCGATGCCGGAGGTCGGGATCACGGTGTGCTCGGTGACCTTGTCGTCATGCGGCAGGATCTGCGCCGCCAGCCCGTCCTGCCTGCGCACCACGTCATCCAGCACAATGCCACCGGAGAGATCACCGGTGGTGCTGCGGGCCAGCACATTCCAGCGCCAGTCGGCCGCCTGCGGCCCTGCACCGTCGCCGCCCCAGCCCTCGCCGTAGGTATCACCGAACGCGATGAGCACCTCGCCGCGGCCGTTGTCCCATGGGATACCCAGATCCGTGCCGTGGATGCCGAATCGGACATCGGTCCGGTTAGCCGATCCCCGTCCGGTGACCCACCCCAGGTTCCGCAGCCCGCTCACGTGCACCATGCCGCCACGGTAGGGGCTTCGCCGCCGCTACGCAGCCGACGCACATCAGCCGAAGAAGACCTCGGCCTCCTCGTAGCGTTCGGCGGGCACCGTCTTCAGCTCGGCGGTGGCCTCGGCGAGCTTGACGCGCACGATGTCGGTGCCGTGCAGTGCCACCATCACGCCGAAGTCCGCTTCCGCCACCGCGTCGGCCGCGTGCAGCCCGAAGCGGGTGGCGAGCACCCGGTCGTAGGCGGTCGGGGTACCGCCGCGCTGGGTGTGCCCGAGCACCACCGCGCGGGATTCCTTGCCGGTGCGGTCGGCGATCTCCTCGGCCAGCCACTGCCCGACGCCGCCCAGCCTGACGTGCCCGAACGCGTCGCGCTCCCCGGAGTGCAGCACCTCGGCACCTGCCTCCGGCACCGCGCCCTCCGCAACCACGATGATCGGCGCGTACTGCCGCTCGAAACGGCTCTGCACCCAGTCCACCACCTGGTTGACCGAGAACGGCCGCTCCGGCACCAGAATCACATTGGCCCCGCCTGCCAGGCCGGAGTGCAGCGCGATCCAGCCGGCGTGGCGACCCATCACTTCGACGACCAGCGCCCGGTGATGCGACTCCGCAGTGGTGCGCAGCCGGTCGATCGCCTCGGTCGCGATGCACACCGCGGTGTCGAACCCGAAGGTGTAGTCGGTCGCTCCGAGGTCGTTGTCGATCGTCTTGGGCACGCCGACGACCGGAACCCCGTCGTCGGTCAGCCGCTTGGCAACACCGAGGGTGTCCTCGCCACCGATCGCCACGAGCGCGTCAACACCGTGCTCCGCCAGCACTGACTTGATCTTCTCGACACCCCCCTCGACCTGATAGGGGTTGGTGCGTGAGGACCCGAGGATCGTACCGCCCCGATCGAGGATGTCCTCGACGTCGTCAAGTCCGAGCCGCTTGGTCAGCCCTTCCAGCGGACCCTGCCAGCCGTATCGGAAGCCGAGCACCTCCCATCCGTACGTCTCAACGCCCTTGCGGACGACCGCACGGATCACCGCGTTCAGGCCGGGGCAGTCGCCGCCGCCGGTGAGTACACCGATGCGCATATCGCCGATTCTCCTCCGTCACAGTCAACTCATCGACCGGCGCGAGCGCCGATGGCGCAGAGCCTGGCACGACCTGGATCGGTAAAGCAAGCGGAACACGGGTTACCGTGCCGCGAGCCCGATGCGCTGGCGCTCCGCCTCGATCACCTGCCAGCGCGCCAGGTTGTGCCTGGCGTCGGCGAGCGCATCGTGGGCGTCGGCCGGGGCGGGTGGCAGCTTCGGCCTGCCCACATCCTCCCAGCGCTGGCGCAGTTCATGGGTGAACCGCGGCAGCCCGCGCGGCAGCGCGGGCATCGCGCCCCACAGTTGGGCGAGCACCACGTGGTCGTAGCAGGCGATCCACGCCCACAGCTCGATATCGGCCTGCGAGGTGCCGACGAACGCCATCAGGTCGGTGCGGATCTGCTCGCGCGAGCGCCAAGCCGCTGCCGAGGGCGGCGGCAGCTTGGGGAGCACGTTCTCACGCACCCATCTGCCGGCCCGGCCGGGATCGAACTCGGTGGACACGGCATAGTACTCCCTGCCGGACTCGTCGATCATCCCGATGGAGACCAGTTCGATGGTCGTCCCGTCCTCGATGAACTCACAATCGTAGAAAAACCGCACCTCGGAAGCGTATCGAGCGCAGATCGAGCTACCGCTCCGGCTCCGCGAAACCACGCAGTCCGGCCGCGACCTCAGGCACCTCGATCTCGCCCCGCGCCGCGGCGAGCACCAGTTTCTCGGCGCCATCGACGTCAAGCCTCTCGCTCAGCCGCACGCCGTTCACTTCGAGGAACACCCATGCTCCGGCCCAGGCGGTTCGCTTGTTTCCATCGACAAGGGCATGGTTACGTACCAGGGAATGCAACATGGCGGCGGCTTTGGTGAACAGGTCGGGATAGGCGTCCTGCCCGAAGACAGTTGCTTGCGGGCGCACCACCGCTGCTTCCAGCAGGCCGAAATCCCGTACGTCGACCGGGACGGCCGAGGCATGGCGGGCAGCGGTCAGCACATCCTCGACATCGAGGTAATAAGGGACGGCCATTAGCGGGCGAGACGCTCGTTGAGCTCGGCGCTGATGAACGCGACCCTGGCGGACGCTTGCTCGACGAGGTGCTTGCGGGAGGAGACCACGGCGACAACGGCATCGTGCGCCAAGGCCTTCAGCGAACGGCCCTCACGTTCCGCCGCCGCACGGAGGTCGGCCAATTCTCCGTCGGTAAACTCCAGGTTCAATGCGCTCATAGCATGACGGTACCGCATCAGGTACCAAACTCAACCGGCCTTGCTCTCGGGCAGCCTGTCGGCGCTGACCGCCGGAGCGTCAACCCTCGCCGCGGCGTCGAGGTCTTCCTTGACCTTCGCGGCGTAGACGTCCACGTACTCCTGACCCGACAGTTCCATCAGCTCGTACATGATCTCGTCGGTGATGGAACGTTCCACGAAACGGTCCCCCGACAGCCCGTCGTAGCGGGAGAAGTCCAGTGGCCTGCCGAACCGGACGCCGACCTTGACCGGCCGCCACACCTTCGAGCCGATCGGGTTCGCCCGCTCGGTGCCGACCATGGCCACCGGGATCACCGGCACCTTCGCCTCAAGCGCCATCCGTGCGATGCCGGTCTTGCCCTTGTACAGCCTGGCGTCCGGCGACCGCGTGCCCTCCGGGTAGATGCCAACCAGGTTTCCCTCACGCAGTAACCGCACGCAGGTAGCCATTGCGGCCTGCGCAGCCGAACCACTGGAGCGGTCGATAGGGACCTGACCGGCTCCTGAGAAGAACAGCTTCTTCAACCAGCCCTTGAACCCCGGCTCGGTGAAGTACTCACGTTTGGCGGGAAACGTCACCCGTCGCGGCACGATGGCAGGCATCACGAAGGAGTCGATGACAGCGAGGTGGTTACTGGCGATGAGCGCGCCGCCGGTATCCGGGATGTTGTCAAGCCCTTCGATCTTCGGCCGGAAGGTCAACCGCAACAACGGGCCGAGCAACACGTACTTCAGCAGGTAGTAGAACACCGCGACATTCGCCTCCCAGTCCGCCGACCCGACACGCTCGATCATTCAGCCTACGCAACGGCCGGCGCGACTGGGAGGGTTGCCAGATCCTTACCCACTCGGGCGCTCGCCGTGCGACGATAGGAACACATCTGTCGTGACGGATCAGGGAGCGTTCCCGCATGCCCGTACTAGCCGGCGCAGAGCCGTTTTCCCATGGTGGAAACGGCGATATCGGGGTGCTGCTCTGCCATGGCTTCACAGGATGCCCGCAGAGCATGCGGCCGTGGGGTGAGCACCTCGCGGCCGCGGGGTTCGCGGTGCGGTGTCCCCTGCTGCCAGGGCACGGCACAAGTTGGCGGGACTGCAACCGGACCGGCTGGGCGGACTGGTACGGCAGCGTCGAGCGGGAACTGCTCAGCCTGGCCGAGCAGTGCCGCAGTGTGTTCGTATTCGGGCAGTCGATGGGTGGCACACTGAGCCTGCGGCTGGCGCAGCGACACCAGCAGACCGTCGCCGGGCTGGTGCTGGTCAACCCGTCGGTGACGACGCTGCGTAAAGACGCGATGCTGCTTCCGCTGCTCTCGAAGGTGCTTGGATCGATGCCGGGGATCGGCAGCGACATCGCCAAGACGGGCTCGTCCGAGCTGGCATACGACCGGTTGCCGCTGCGCGCGGCGGCGAGCCTTTCGCAGCTGTGGAAAGCAGTGCGGCACGACCTCGACCAGGTACGGGCGCCGCTGTTGCTGCTGCGCTCCGCGTCCGACCACGTTGTGGAACAGGTGAACGCCCAGATCGTCTTGCGTGGCGTCGGCTCTGAGGATGTCCGCGAGTTCACACTGGAGAACAGCTTCCATGTGGCCACCCTCGACAACGATGCGCCTACCATCTTCGCCATGAGCGTCCAGTTCGCCCGGCGGGTGCACGGCGAGCGCGCCGAGCAGGTCCGCTGATGACACGGCAACCGTTCGAACCCAACGGGCCGGAGGATGTCGACGCCGCTTTCGCCGAGATCATCGCCGATTTGGAGCGCGAAGGGTTCGGGGACGGCGTGGACACCGCCGCTCAGGTCGAACCACCCGCGCCGGCCGCGCAAGCCACCCCAGGATGGCGGATCAGCGACACCGAGTGGGACTGGTCGCAGGCGAGCGACACCGAGCATTACGTGCCGCCCGACCCGCCGCCGCTGCCGAAGCTGCGCGCAGGCACGGTCGTCGCGCTGATACTCGCCGCGATCGGCGTTTTCCTGCTCGTCGCGCCAAGCCTGATCGGCTTGCGGCCGACGATCAGCGCTCCGATGGCTCTGGTACTGCTCGCCAGCGCGCTCGGCCTGCTGCTGCTGCGGATGCGCTCCGGTCCCCCACCCGACGGCAACGGCGCCCAGCTCTGACGAGGGGGAAAGCCAGCAGTTTCCCGAAACACAGCGCGGCAGGAATGTCACTACGACGGCGGCAAGAGCTGCCGGTGAGCCACGAACGCGCCGGTTAAGGGCTGCTTCACATGCGCTCGCACGCTCTGGCAAGGGTGGCGGCGCCGACGACACCGGCATCGTCGCCGAGTTGCGCCGTGCGGATCCGAGCAAGTGGCCGGTGGCCCGCCCCGGTCAGCGCTGCCGCATAGTGCTCGCGCGCCGCATCGAGGAACAGTGGCGCGGACTCCGAGACGCCGCCGCCGATCACGACGAGGCCAGGATCGTAGACATCCGCCACGAGCGCGAGCCCCTCACCGAGCCAGCGCGCGAGGTCGGCCATGGCGCGTTCCGCCAGCGGATCCCCGTCGCGAGCCGCAGCAGCCACCCGCCTGCCGGTGAGCGCGTGCGCGTCCTCGCCGACCTCCCTGACCAGCGAGGTCGACATACCGGGATCATCCGCGAGCAGCTCGACCGCCGTGGTGGCCAGTGCGGTTCCACTGCAGTACCGCTCCCAGCAGCCGCCGCGACCACATGAGCAGGGCCGCCCTCCGGGTACCAGCCGCAGATGGCCCAGCTCCGGCGCGACCCCGTGCTCGCCACGGAACAGCTCGCCATTCACCAGCAGCCCAGCGCCGATCCCCGTGCCCAGCGCGATCAACACCGTGACCTGGGATCCCCGGGCGGCACCGTAGCGGTGCTCGGCGATGACGGCCGCGTTGGTGTCGTGCTCAAGCACCACCGGTAGGCCGAGCCGCGCCGAGATCCGCTGCGCGACCGGCTGCTCCCGCCAGGCCAGATGCGGCGCGAACATCACACGCGTGCGCTCGGTGTTCACGAAACCTGCCACCGCGAGCCCTACCGCATGAACATGATGCCGCCGGGACAGCTCTGTCACGACCGCGACGATGGCGCCTTCCAGGGCGTCCTGCCCGGCCGGGGTGGAGGCACGGGCGGTGTCCAACACGGCACCGGACGCGTCAACGACGCCACCTCGGACGCTGGTGCCGCCGACGTCGACTCCGACGGTCAGCATCTCACCGCGAGCCTTTCTCCGGTCGCCTGACCTCTATGCGCTGTACCTTGCCACGCCGCTCACCCGCGGTGCCCTCCACCGGCCGCGCCTCGGCGGCTTGCTGGCCAGGGGCCTCCGGCTCGAGTTCCGGCGGTAGCGGTGCGGTAGGCGGGAGCACAGCCGCGCTGTCCGGTTCGGCACGCCGGACCGCGATGTGCTGCACGCGGCCGGTACCACCGTCGCGGTTCGCGCCAGCAGATCCCGGCGGCTCCGCCGGGTGTCGCCGGTGGCCTGCCGGATGCTCCTCGGCGATAGCCGTCCGAAGCTGTGCGAGCAGCCCCGCGGCGTGCTCACCCGCGCGCACAGCCAGCTCGGACCGATCGCCGTGCAGCACCGCGAGCGCGGCACACAGCGGGCACCAGTCGCACGCCTGCGGAAGGCCGTCGGCCTCGGGGTTGCCTGCCATCCGGTCGATCAGTGGCTCGCCGCGGTCGATCAGCACATCCAGCAGCGCGCGAAGCTCCTCGGCGAGTCCGCTGTGCTGCTGTGTCCCACCGGGATCGCTGCCGTTCACCGCGCCACCTTCCCCTGATCACTCGCCATGGCCCCGGCGTCGGTATCGGTATAGGCCGCGGCGTCGGGACGGAACCGCACCACCACTCCCCCTTCGTCGGACTCGGCTCCGGTCACGACGCAGCGGCGCAGCACGGCAGGCAACGCCACCAGGCGCCGCCGCCCGTCGATGGTGATAGCCAGGTCGTCGGCGACCCTTGCCATATCGAGGTCGGCATCCGGCTGCAACGGCACGGTGATCCGGAGCTGGTACTCCGACCGCGCGCCGCGACCGCCACCGGTGACCGACAGCAGCGGCGGAAGGTCGGGATCGCCTACCGCCAGTGGATCGGAGCCGCCGTAGAGCGCTTCGGCGAGCCGCAGCAGCGCTGGCAACCCGACCGGCTCGGAGGCGAGGTGCTCCACGGTGCGCAACGGTTCGTCGCTGGCGGCTCGCACATCGGCCAGTACCGCGTCCTGCTCGGCCCGCCGGGTGCGCATCCAGCGGGCCGCGACCCCAGCTCCCAGCCGCGATTTCGGTACCAGCCGGTTGGCTATCACGCCGTCGACCCGGATTCCTTGCAGCCCGAGCGCGGTCAGCGTTCTGAGGGTCTCGGCGACGACCACCCGCTCCGGCGTCAGCACCAGGCGCACGCTGGTGCTATCGGTGTCGGTGAGCAGACCGCGCAGCGCCGAGAGTCGCTCCGCCAGCCCGGCCAGCGCATCGGCCGTGGCATCAAGCGAGTCACCAGCCTTACCTCCGGAGAGCCCCCCCAGCATCGCCCGCAGCATCCGGCGGTTGGCGGGAAACAGCCGCTGCAGGTATCCCGAGAACGCCTCCGGCAACGCGAGCAGGCGCAGCGTCTCGGCGGTCGGCCCGCAGTCGACGACGACAGCCTGCCACGGGCCGCTGGCGGCGAGGCGCTGCACTTCCGCCAGCGCCAGCAGGTCCTCGACGCCGGGAAGTACGGTGAGCTCCTCGGCGTCGATCTCCGCGACTCCCGCGCCGCCGAGCACCGCGTGCAAGTGTTCGCGCAACTGCGACCACACCGCGTCGAGCAGTGCCCTGGCGTCCACATGCCCGGCGAACAGTCCGGTGGCGATCTCGGTCGGCTCCCCACTCAACCTGGTGCCGAAGGTGTCTCCGAGGGAGTGCGCCGGATCGGTGGACACCACGAGCACCGGCGTACCCGACTTCGCGATGCCGGCGGCCGTCGCTGCCGCCAGCGTGGTCTTTCCGACACCACCCTTGCCGGTGAACAGCACGACCCGGCTCAATTCGAGGTCTCCACCCTGCGCTTGAGCTCCTTCAGCGCGGTGTCCATGATCACTTTCTCGGCCTTCCGGCGGAGCAGCCCGATAATCGGGATCGCGAGTTGGACCGAAAGCGTGTACGTCACCTCGGTGCCCTCCGAGGTGGTAGCCAGCGAGTACGCACCGTCCTGTGCTTTCTGCATCTGGCCCTTGACCAGCGACCATCGCACG
>JBOHEL010000225.1:0-7936 GCA_050700995.1 Sciscionella sp.
TCATGGCGATGGGAGCACGCCCGCTCGCGGTCGCCGACTCGCTGCGCTTCGGCCCCGCAGATGCCGATGACACCAAGCGGGTACTGCCGGGCGTAATAGCCGGTGTCGGTGGCTACGGAAACTGCCTGGGCCTGCCGAACATCGGTGGCGAGCTCGTGTTCGACGAGAGCTATGCCGGCAACCCGCTGGTGAACGCGCTGTGCGTGGGAGCGATGGCGGTCGAGGACCTGCACCTCGCGCACGCCTCCGGCACCGGCAACAAGATCATCCTCTTCGGCGCTCGCACCGGCCTCGACGGCATCGGCGGGGTGTCCGTGCTGGCCAGCGAGACGTTCGGTGGAGGTACCGGGCGTAAGAAGCTACCCAGCGTGCAGGTTGGCGACCCGTTCACGGAGAAGGTGCTCATCGAGTGCTGCCTTGAACTGTTCGGCAAGCGCATCGTGGCAGGCATTCAGGACCTCGGCGGTGCCGGATTGTCCTGCGCCACCAGCGAACTGGCTTCCGCCGGTGATGGGGGGATGCGCATCGAGCTGGACAAGGTGCCGCTGCGCGCTGCCGGGATGACGCCCGCCGAGGTGCTATCCAGCGAATCGCAGGAGCGGATGTGCGCGGTGGTCCGGCCACAGGACGTACCGGCGTTCCTTGACGTCTGCCGGAAATGGGACGTCACGGCCACCGAGATCGGCGAGGTCACCGACGGCGAGCACCTGGTGATCACCTGGCACGGCGAAACCGTGGTGGACGTCCCGCCTCGCACCGTGGCACACGAGGGGCCCGTCTACCACCGACCGGTGCTGCGACCGTCCGATCAGGACTCCCTGCAGACCAACGGCCCCGAATCATTACCCCGGCCCGCCACCTCGGAGGAGATCGGCCAGACCCTGCTGTGGCTGCTGTCCTCTCCGAACCTGGCGTGCAAGCGGTGGGTGACCGATCAGTACGACCGCTACGTGCGCGGGGGCACGGTGCTGGCGCAGCCGAGCGATTCCGGCATGATCCGGATCGACGAGAACACCGGAAGGGGGGTTGCGGTAGCCACCGACTGCAACTCCCGCTATGCGCGCCTGGATCCTTACGCCGGGGCGCAACTCGCGCTCGCCGAGGCCTACCGCAACGTGGTGTCCTCTGGGGCAAGCCCGGTGGCGGTCAGCAACTGCCTGAACTTCGGTTCGCCGGAGGACCCTGGGGTGATGTGGCAGTTCCAGCAGGCGGTGCGTGGGCTGGCCGACGGTTGCGCCGAGCTGGGAATCCCGGTGACCGGCGGCAATGTCAGCCTCTACAACCAGACCGGTGAAACCGCGATCCTGCCTACGCCGCTGGTCGGTGTGCTCGGCGTCATCGACGATGTGAGCCGCCGCATTCCAACCGGGATCGGCGCCGAGGCCGGTGAGACGCTGCTGCTGCTCGGTGAGACGCGCGAGGAGTTCGGCGGCTCGGAGTGGGCACGCGTGGTGCACGGTCATCTCGGTGGGCTGCCGCCGAAGGTTGACCTCGCTAGGGAGAAGCTGATCGGCGAGATCCTGGTGGCCGGATCACGGGATGGGATGATCTCTGCGGCCCACGATCTTTCCGAGGGTGGGCTGGCGCAGGCGCTGGCGGAGACCGCGCTGATCGGGGAGACCGGTGCGAGGGTCGTGCTCGACCCGGAGCTGGATCCGTTCGTGCAACTGTTCAGCGAGTCGGCGGGCCGGGTGCTGGTTGCCGTGCCACGCAGCGAGGAATTGCGGTTCACCGAGATGTGTACTGCCCGTGGGCTGCCGTGGCGGAAGGCGGGTGTGGTCGACGCGGAGTCGGGAGCCCTGGAGGTCCAGGGGGTCGCGACGTTCACCCTTGACGAGCTCAGGCAAGCCTGGGAGGGCACCCTCCCCGCACTGTTCGGTTGATCCGGTACCTGTCAGTTGATAGCAGTGCGGTGCACTCGGCGCACCGTGCGGGACGCTTGTTTGATCCGCGAACAGCAGTTGACCGTATCAGTGCAGCGTGCCCGACATCGTCGGCATGGCGTTGGTGGATTGCGCCACGTCGTGCGGTGCCAGGTTTTGCAGCGGCGAGGTCACGACCCCCAGTATCCCGCTGACCACCGAGCCGAGCGGCCCCTGCTGTGTGGTCGTTTCGGCGGGGGGCTGTTTGGCGACCGGAGCGGAGTTGCGGCTGCCCTCGACCGGTTGCTGCTGGGTGCTGGGTGCCGGCTGCGACGTTGGGGTTGTCACCGGGGATCCTGTGGTGTGTGCGGCGGTGGCCGCACCCTGTGTTGCCTGCCGTGTCACGCTGGGCGCCGCGGGGCTGCCCGTTGCGGCGGTGGGCGCGGGTGAGGCGGCAGGCGCCGGGGTGGCGTCGGCGACGGTGCGCACCGCAGTTGTCGATGTGGCACGCCGGGTGACGTGTGAGGGCGTCAGGCTGTGGCTGCTCGACGCGCTCCGCTCGACGTTCAGCACGCTCGGGATACCGATGTGCCCAGCCTGGGCGGAATCGTCATGCGTTGTCGCGGGTGTGCCCAGCTGCGAGCTGAGCACACCGCCCACGGCAACGACGCCAAGCCCGGCGAGGGCGAGTTGACGCCGCGCCGCCACGACGGCGGTCGGCTTGCGATGCTTCCCCATGCGTCCATCACACTCTCGGTAGTACGACTGCCTGATCTTGGGCACGAAGCAACCTAGCCCGTTACCGGAACGAAATAAAGTCCGGACGCCAGCTTCGGAGCGCATCCCGCAGGCACATCTTTGCGGCTTGCTGGTCACAAGGCGGCGACTCGGTTGCGACGTGGTGAACTTCACCCTATCGGGGGAGGGTTTCGATCACATGATTGGGTAGCGAGTGATCACCGACGGTAACAATCCGATGGCGAGTGCCTGCCCGATTACTCATCACCAGACCGATCCTCTAGGCCGAGCGCGGTGATCGGTGTGGTTTCAGCCCCTGGCGATGGCCTGGAGTTGGCTGTAGGCGCCGTTGAAGCGATCCTGGTCGCCAGGAAACGTGCCTGCGTCCGCGTACTGCCAGATGGTGTGAAAGCCCCAGTTGTAGGGCAGCGCGCCGACGTTTGAGCTGTAACGGGCAACCCACAGCGGGCTGGTCGAGGAGAAGTCCCCGGTGGTGCCGACACACTGCGACCACCAGCTCGCCGAGGTATAGATCACCGGCCAGCGGCTGGTCCTGGCGTGATACTCATCGGAGAACGACTTGATCCAGCTCGCCATGCCGCGCTGGCTCTTCGCGTAACAGGTGCCGCCCTGGCCTGCCGCTCCGTACTCGATGTCCAGCGCGCCTGGCAGCGTTTTGCCGTCGGCGGACCAGCCACCGCCGTGGGACACGAAGTAATCGGCTTGTGCCGCGCCACTGGAAACGTCAGGGCGTCCGTAGTGGTATGCGCCGCGAATCAATCCCGCGTTGTAGGAGCCGCTGTAGTTCGCAGTGAATTGCGGGTCACGATAACCGGTGCCCTCTGTCGCCTTGATGTATACGAATTTCGCACCGTGTGATGCCACCGTGCCCCAATTGATAGCACCTTGATAATGGCTGACGTCCAAACCCGGCGTCTGCGTCACCTTGAGGAAGCCTGTGTGCAGACCGTCAGTGTGGGGCTGGGCGGCCGTTGCGCCGCTCTCGTGCGCCCGGATGGAGGCGCCCATCGCGTGATCCCTTGCGGCGTTGGGGGCGGGTGGCTTCTCGCGGTACGACGTACTCGCCGCGGCGGGGGCGAGCGAGCCCATGACCAGGGCAGCAGCGGTACCGCCGATCATGGCCGCCGTGCGGGTCCTGCGTACGGTGTTTCTGCTGCTTGCCATGTCAACCCTCTTCCTGCCCCGCGAGCGATGCTCTGGGA
The DNA here is from genome assembly GCA_050700995.1 of Sciscionella sp. Lineage (GTDB taxonomy): Bacteria > Actinomycetota > Actinomycetes > Mycobacteriales > Pseudonocardiaceae > JBOHEL01. Next base: position 3,824 of record JBOHEL010000225.1, read on the forward strand.
GGTGGTTTCGGCCAGGCGGCGTGTCGCGGTCCGACGGCATGGCGAGCGGCGGTAGCGTGTCCAGCACTGCTGGCGCGGTGTGCCTACGGGTCCTTGGCGAGGGAAAATCCGGTGATAGCACCGCATGTACACCCCCATTTGTCGGCATGTCGGGTGTCCGTCACTCTAACCCCAATCGCAACATTGAGCATATCGTTTCGCTCCAGTCACACCGTGGGTAAAAGTGCAGGTCGACGGCCATTCATGACCCGTTGTTGAGCCGACCGTACGGGTGAGGTAATCCTTGGCGACCGTTACTTACGGTGGTCAAATGCATGCGGTGAGGCAGGTCGCGAATGCTCTGGCAGGCACGACGTCGCTTACTGGCGTGTCTGAACGTATGCTCTGCGCGAGAATTGACACGTGCAATGAGGTGAACGGTGGCGGAAGCACGCCTGCGCTGGACGTCTAGCGATGTCGACCCATCGTGGTGGCCCGATCAAGGTGAGCGCACGGTGCGAACTGGGGAACGCGGTAGTCGCCCCGGCGTCGCGGACGTCGTGTCATGAGCAGCGGCGCACAACACCGGACCAGCCGCGATGCGGTGAAGCCCGACGGGCTTGCTGCGGCGGATGCCTTCGCCGCGGCGTGGGAGCGGGCCATCGGTGGCACCAGCTACGTGACGCTGACCGCGACCGAGCGGCTCAGCCTGTGCCGCGAGCTCACCACGCTGCTCTGTGAGTCCGTACTCACCGAGCCACCGAACCTGCAGCCCGCGTCAGCTGCGGGGAGCAGGCTGGTCGACGAGCACTTCACCTCGGAACAGACGCTGTCGGTGAGCATCGAGACGATGAATCGTCACCTGCTGTCGGCACTCGGCTTATCCAGCGATGCTCGGCTGCGTAGGCGGTTGTCCTCGGTGTGCGCGAGCTTCGCGGCTGGATACGCAGGCGCGCTGCGACAGCGCACGATGGCGGAACAGGAGTCCATCAGCCAGGCGGCGTTGCAGGCGAAGAGTCAGGCCGAGGCGGCACTGCGGATCAGTGAGGCTCGTTTCCGGGCGATCTTCGCAGAAGCAGGCGTCGGCATCGCGTTGACCGATCTCGCCGGGCAGCTGCTCGATCTCAACCCAGCGCTCTGCGAGATGACGGGTTACCCCGCCGCGCAGGTGCTAGGCCGCAGCGCCTTCGACTTCGTCGAACCCCCTTTCGCGGGGGAGCGGCCTGCCAGCTACGAGCAGCAGGTCCGTGGAGAGCGTGATCAGTACCGCGCGATGCGCAGGCTGACCCATCGCGAGGGCAGGACGCTGTGGGTTCACATCACCGTCTCACTGATCCGTGACCACGTGGGTGCGCCCGCCTACCAGGTGATCGTGCTGGAGGACATGACCGAGCGGTTGCGATTGCAGGAGCGGCTGCGGCACCAGGCCCTGCACGATCGGCTGACCGGGCTGGCCAACCGCACGATGGTCACGGAATGGTTGTCGGAGGCCGCGCCGCCGCGCATCGGCGGTAACGCGCTGTGTGCCGGGGTGTGTTACCTCGACATCGACCGCTTCCGAGTGATCAACGACAGCCTGGGGCATGATGTCGGCGACGAGTTGCTGGTCGCGGTCGCCAACCGGCTGAGCGAAGCGGTCGGCACTGGCACGCGGCTGCTGGCCAGGATGGGTGGCGATGAGTTCGCGGTACTGGTCGCAGGCTGCGGCGGCACCGGTGACGTAGTGCGGATCGGCCAGCAGGTGCTACAGGCATTGCAGGCGCCATTCCGCATCGCCGGGCACGAACTGTCCGTCAGGGTCAGCATCGGCATCGTCAGCAGGTCGATGGTGGGCACCACGCCCGCCGAGTTGATGCGGGACGCCGAGATGACGCTGGACTGGGCGAAGGGCGACGGCACCCGCTGGGCGGTCTACGACTCCGAGCGCAACGCTGGTGAGGTCGCCAAGTACCGGCTGGCGGCGACGATGCCAGCGGCACTTGAACGCGGCGAGTTCTATGTCGACTACCAGCCGCTCGTCCGATTGTCGGACGGCAAGCTGGAAGGCGTCGAGGCGCTCGTCCGATGGCGGCATCCTGAGTTCGGCAGGCTCGGCCCTGATCGGTTCATCGGGCTCGCCGAGGAAACCGGGCTCATCGTCGCGTTAGGCCACTGGGTGCTGGTTCAGGCCTGTCACCAGGCGGGGCGCTGGTATCGCGAGTTCGGCGACGACGCGCCGTATGTGAGCGTGAACCTCGCGGTCCGGCAGGCGCAGGAAGCCGGACTCGTGGCGGCGACCCGCAAGGTGCTTCAGGACAGTGGGCTGCCCGTCCGGCTGCTGCAGTTGGAACTCACCGAGAGCGCCATCATGGAGAGCACCGGTGAGCCACTTGAGACGCTGCAGGCGCTTGCCGACATGGGCGCGCGCATCGCGATCGACGATTTCGGTACCGGCTACTCGAACCTGGCCTACCTGCGGAACCTCCCCGTGCATGTGCTGAAGATGGCGGGCTCGTTCGTCACGGGTCTGGCAGGACACCAGTCGGATCCGGTGGACAAGGAGATCGTCTCAACGCTGGCTTCGCTGGCGCACGCGCTGCGGCTCTCGGTTACCGCGGAGGGCGTGGAGACCACCGCCCAGGCGGACCGCCTGCGCGTGATCGGCTGCGATTCCGGCCAGGGTTGGCTGTTCGCCAGGCCGGGCCCGCCGGAGATGATCAGCGAGGTGCTGCGGCGCGGCGGTCGTTGTCAGCCAACGTGACGTTGGTGCAGAGGGAGTGCGGCAGCTGCTTCGCGCCACACAACCTCACGCACCACCGTCAGGCTTGCAGGTCGACGACCACCTTCACGTCATCAGGCTGTTTGGTGAGCGCGTCGGCCCACTTCGCCAGCGGCACCCGCCGCGTGATCAACCTGCGCAGCCAGTCCTGATCGGCTTTCGCCAACCCCTCGGCAGCCTGCTGGTAGTTGCGCAGTGCCGCGTTCACGCTGCCGACCACCACGTCATTCTCCAGTACCAACTCGTCGTTGATGGCACCAGCGGGAATCGAGAGCGAACGCTTGCCGCCGGAGATACCGGTGAGCACCGTGACGGCGTTGCGCCCGGTGTGCTGCAACGCCTCGAAGACCACTTCGCCAACCCCGGTGCACTCGATCACCACATCCGGCGAGAATCCGAGGTTGCCGAGGTCGTGGTGATAGGTGGCGCCGAGTTGGTGGACAAGATCCGGCTTGAGGCCGTCGGTGACCTGGTCGAGCACGTGCACATCGAGCCCGCGCTGCACACCGAGCATCGCGGCGAGCAGCCCGATAGGGCCAGCGCCGGTGACGAGTGCGGTTTCCGGCGCGTAGTAGGCACGCTTGCCGATCAGCTCCGCCTGCTCCCAGGCCTTGGCCACCACGGAGGCAGGTTCGGTAAGCACGCCGAGGTCGCCGACGCCGGGGTCCAGCTTAATCGCGAAGTCGGCCTCCAGCGTCCAACTGGTCGAGCCGTACCCGTCGCGCTGCTTGATCCCGCGCTCCGTGTAGTTGCCGTTGAGGCAGAAATCCCACTGGCCGCGCGCGCACGCCCCGCACGGTTGCGGGTCCGGTCGCCTGACCACGCCGACCACCAGGTCGCCCGGCGCGAAACCGCTGCCGTCCGGCGCCGTGCGCACCCTGCCGAGCGACTCGTGGAACAGCACCAGCTTGTCGGCATCGGGCGGCAGCCAGCCATAGCCCTTCGTGGCGATCTCCACATCCGTGCCGCAGACGCCGCACAGCAGCCCGTCGACCAGCAGTTCGCCCTCGCCCGCCACCGGCTCGGGTATATCGGAGACTCCTGCCGCCTCGCGCTGACCTGGTACGACTGTCGCCGCCTTCATCGCCTCACTCCGTTTCGTCTGTTGCGCTCATGCCGGGCATGTGGTGCGTACTTGCCGCGATAGAGCACCGCCGCGGTATTGACCAAGGCCAGATGTGAGAAGGCTTGCGGGAAGTTCCCGATGAACCGTCCCGACTCGGCCTCGTACTCCTCCGAGAGCAGGCCTACGTCATTGCGCAGCGCCAGCAGGCGCTCGAACATCGCTTCCGCCTCGTGCTGCTTGCCCGCCAGTGCCAGTGCCTCGGCGTACCAGAACGAGCACATCAGAAACGAGCCCTCGTGGCCGGAAAGGC
>JBOHEL010000226.1:0-7877 GCA_050700995.1 Sciscionella sp.
AGTAGCGCGTCGAGTGGTTGCGCGGCATTGACGGCTCGCGCGATGTCGCTGACGGCGGACATCCAGCGGCGCAACGCCGGTGAGACGTCCGACCTGTCCACTCGACGAACCTCCTCGGCCAGGGCGGGCACACCTGGTAATCGCCTTGGGTCCAGCCACAGCCGATCCGTAGTTTCCCTGTCGTCTCACACATGGATTCCGCGGGGACATGCGACAACAATCAATCCTACTGAGGCCCGCGTCACAAGGGCGCGAGCGATCATCGCAGCCGTGCTCCGCGACCAGGAAGCCGATCCACTGTGAAGCCTCCACCGTTCCGTTACGCCGCCCCGACCAGCGTTGCGGAGGTGCTCAGCCTGCTCGCCGAGCACGCTGAGGACGAACCCCGCGTTCTTGCGGGCGGGCAGAGCCTCGTTCCGCTGATGAACTTCCGCCTGGCCCAGCCGGGGTTCCTGATCGACCTGCGGCTCGTCGACGTGTTGACGGGTGTTCGCACGGAGGGTGACGTGCTCGTGATCGGTGCCATGGCCCGCCAGTCCACAGTGGAGCGCTCACCGGAGGTCGCGCTCATGGCGCCGCTGCTGGCAGAGGCGATCGGGTACGTCGCCCACCCGCCGATCCGCAACAGTGGCACTGTCGGCGGCAGCCTGGCCCATGCCGATCCCGCGGCCGAACTGCCTGCTGTCGCGGTCGCGCTGGATGCGGAGCTCGTGGTCGCCGGGCCTGGCGGGTCCCGGACCATCCCCGCCGCCGAGTTCTTCCTCGGCCCCTTCACCACCGCGTTGCGGCCGGGCGAGATCCTGCTGGAGTTGAGGGTGCCGCGCTGCGGCAGCGCGGGTGGGCACGCGTTCGTCGAGTTCGCACAGACACATGGCAACTTCGCCCTGGTGGGGGTGGCCGCCGCGATCGAGTTGGAGCGGGGCGTCGTCGCAAGATCGGCTGTCGCGTTGTGCGGGGTGGCGGCCACTCCGGTACGCGCGTCCGCCGCCGAGCGCGCGCTCGCCGGTACCACTGCGGACGCCGGGACGATCACGGCCGCCGTCGACGCAGCCGCCACGGAACTGTCCCCGGCTCCAGACCTGCACGGTGGAACCGAGACCCGTACCGACATCGCGCGCAGCTACCTGCGCCGGGGCATTGAGCTGGCGCTCTCCCGCGCCAAGGATTCGAGGTGAGTGGGATGGACAGGCGTGACGTCACCTTGACCGTGAACGGCCGCACGTCGACGGTTTCGGTTGAGCCGCGCAGGCTGTTGGTGGATGTGCTGCGCGAGGACCTTGGCCTTGTCGGCACCCACATCGGTTGCGAACACGGTGTCTGCGGTACCTGCACGGTGCTGCTCGACGGCCGGAGTATCCGTTCCTGCATCACCTTCGCGGTGCAGGCGGATGGAGCAGATATTCGCACCGTGGAGAGCCTCGCCAATGGGGCCGAGCTGCACCCGCTGCAGGAGGAGTTCTGGAACAAGCAGGGCCTGCAATGCGGCTACTGCACGCCGGGGATGCTCATGCGGGCCTGCGAGATCATCGAGCAGAACCCGGATCCCTCCCCCGAGCAGGTTCGCGAGGGCATCGCGAGCAACCTCTGCCGATGCACCGGCTACCAATACATCGTGGAGGCCGTGTGTGCCGCCGCCGACCGGATGCGCGGTGAGCAACGCGAGGACATGACGACGGCGGCAACGGAGGCGAAGGCGTGACCACCGTCGATCGGCCCGCGTCGCCGCCGGTACGCACGCACAAGAGCGACCGTAGGTGGGTCGGCAAGTCGATCCGCCGCGTGGAGGACCCCAAGTTCCTGCGCGGACGCGGCGGCTACATCGGAGACATGACACTACCCGGCATGTTGCACGCCGCGATACTGCGCAGCCCGCACGCGCACGCCCGGATCGCGCGCATCGACACCACAGAGGCGCTCGCGCTTGCCGGGGTGCACGCGGTGATCACCGGGAAGCAGGCGGCCGAGCTCACCGACCCGCTCCCGGACTTCGGGCCGAACCCCGCCGCCCACACCTGGCGTTGCCTTGCCAAGGACAAGGTGCGCTATGTCGGTGAGGGCGTCGCGGTGGCCGTCGCCGAGAGTCGCTATCTCGCCGAAGACGCGCTCGGGCTCATCGACGTGGACTATGAACCACTGCCGCCGGTCGTCGACATGGAGCGCGCACTGGACGAGGGTGCCCCACTCGTGCACGAGGCCCTCGGGTCCAACTGCGCCTACGAGCGCACCTTCCAGTTCGGCGACGTCGACGGCGACTTCGCCAGTGCTGACGTCGTGATCTCCGACCACCTGCGCTGGCGGCGTTCGGGTGGCCAGCCGTTGGAGACCGTCGGGGCGGTGGCTGATTTCGACCAGGCCACCGGCCAGCTGAGGGTGCACACCAACTCGTTGAGCTTCACCAGTTACCTGTTCATGGTGGCCGGAACGCTGAAGATCCCGGCCAACAAGCTAGACATCCACCCGGTACCCGCTGGCGGAAGCTTCGGATCGAAGCTGTTCGCCACCAAGCCCGCGGTGATCGCGGGCATGTGCTCGCGCGCCGTCGGGCTGCCGGTTCGCTATCTCGAAGATCGGGTCGACAACATCGCCAACTGCGACCACCATGGTTGCGACCGCGTCTACGACGTCCAGCTGGCTATGATGCGCGACGGCACCATGCGCGGTATCAAGATCGACACCGTGGATGACTACGGCGCCTACATTCAGTTCGGCGTCGGGCACCACGGCAACGCACTCGCCCAGGTTGTCGGGCCGTACACGATGACGAGCGTCGAGTACCGGGTGCGCGCGGTATTGACCAACAAAAACCAGCAGGGTGCCTACCGGGGCTTCGGCTCCGAGGTGAACAACTGGATGCTGGAGCAGATGGTCGACAAGGCGGCCAGGGAACTCGGTATCGACCCCGTGGAGATCCGGCGGCGCAACTTCATCCGCGAGTTTCCCTACTTCATCCCGACCGGCAACGTCTACGACTCCGGCGACTACGACGGCGTTTTGGACAAGGCGTTGGAGCTCGCCGAATATGATCACTGGCGCGCCGAGCAGGCGACGGCGCGCGAGCAGGGCCGCTACATCGGTATCGGGCTGATCACGGCCGCGGAGCGGTCGGTCTTCTCGGCCACCGAGTTCTGGTTCTGGTTCGACGAGCCAGGCGCGCCGGTCACCTCGATGCCGGAGAGCGTGACGCTCACAGTCGATGCCACCGGGGGTATCACCGCCACCCTGTACTCCTGCGCGTTCTGGGGCAACAGTCCCGAAACTATGGTCGCGCAGCTCGTGGCCGAAGAGTTCGACTGCGATCCGCACGATGTCTCGATCGTCTACCACGGCAGCCAGAACGGGCTTCCTGCTACCGGGCCAGGGGGCTCGCGGACCACCGTGATGCTGGCGGGCGCCGTCGAGGGTGCCTCGGCGAAGATCAAGGCCAAGGCGTTGCGCGCGACCGCGCACCTGCTGGAGGCAAACCCCGACGACCTCGAGTGGGTCGATGGCGCCTACCAGGTCAAAGGCGTACCCGAGCAGCGCAAGACGCTCGCCGACATCGCTATCGCGTTGCACCTTTTCAAGCACAGCTTTCCCGAAGACATGGAGTCCGGGCTAGAGGCAGGCAAGGTTTTCGATCACCCTTACACGACGATGCCGTCACCCGACCGCAAGGACCTGGGTGTCTTCTATCCGTTCATGGGCCATGCCTGCCACGTTCCGGTGGTCGAGGTTGACATCGAGACCGGGCGGGTCTCGTTCCTGTCCTACGCCGCGGTACACGATTGTGGGACGCTGGTGAACCCGCGTTCTCTTGCCGGGCACATCCTCGGCGGCTCGGCCCAGGGGATCGGCACGGCGCTCTATGAAGAGTACGTCTATGACGAGGACGGGCAACTGCTCACCTCCAGCTACCTCGACTACCTCATCCCGACAGCGATGGAGGTCCCGGAGTTCAAGATCGGACACCACGAGACGCCTTCGCCGTGGACCCCGCACGGAATCAAGGGCGGGGGAGAAGGTGGCCGGATGATGGCACCGGCAGCGGTCAACGCGGCCGTCAACGACGCGCTCGCGCCGCTCGGCGTCCGGCTCACCGAACTGCCGATGACCCCGGACCGAATCCTGAGTGCGATCCGGGCTACCAGGGAGTCCGGATGAGTGTGGCGCGTGGTGATGTGCCGAGTGCGACGCTGTGACCGACAGGGTCGCTGTGGTGACGGGCGGGAACCGTGGCATCGGCAGGGCGATCGCGCTCGCACTCGCCGATGACGGCTTCATTGTCGCGGTCACGGCACGCGACACCGGCACCTTGGCCGACACGGTCGCGGCCATCGAGGCTCACGGTGGTAGCGCGTTGGCGCTGTCGTGCGATGTCCGCAACGAGGAGTCCGTCGAAAGGATGGCGCGGCATGCCACCGCACTGGGGCGGGTGTCGACGGTCATCGCCAATGCCGGGATTGCCGGCCCGACCGCTCCGCTACACGAGATGGCATTCGCAGGCTGGCGCGATTGCCTGGCCACCGATCTCGACGGTGTCTTTCTCACATTCCGCGCTTTCGCTCCTGCGATGATCGAGTCAGGGGCCGGTTCCTTGATCGCGATCTCCTCGATGACCGGCAAGCGGCCGCTGTACGGTCGCACACCCTATGCGGCGGCGAAGATGGGCGTGATCGGCTTGGTCCGCACACTCGCGGTGGAGCTTGGGCCGCACGGCATCCGCGTCAATGCCGTCTGCCCTGGTGCGGTCGCCGGACCCCGGATCGAAGAGGTGATCCGAAGGCAGGCCGTTACGCGTGGCATCACCGAGGACGAGGCCATGCTGGCATTCACCGGCGCATCCCCACTCGCGCGGCTTGTCGACGTGAACGAGGTGGCCTCCGCCTGCGCCTATCTCGCGTCCGATGCGGCCGGATCGATCACCGGAGAGGACCTGAACGTCACCGCGGGCGTCGTCATGTACTAGGAGCGAAGACATGCAGTTGATCGACCTGTCGCAAGACATCTACGAGGGGATGAAGGTTTATCCCGGCCACTTGAAGACCGTGCAGTTCGACCACGCAACGCACGAGGAGACCGCCCCCCGATTCGACAGCGGATTCTCGTTCCAGACCACAGGTTTCCTGCTCAATGACAACGGGCCGACGCATGTCGATTCCTTCTCACATCTCGACCCGGACCCTTCGGCGCAGACGATCGAGAAGATGTCGCTGGAACTGTTTTACGGCACCGCGGTCTGCCTGGATGTCACCGACTTCAAGCCCCAGACCGATATCACGGCAGACGACTTGAATCGAGTGGAAGGGGAGTCGCCGGTACGGGTGCGGTCGGGCGATATTGTGCTGTTTCACACCGCGACGTGGAACCGGTACGCGGGCGAAAAGCAGTACCTGTCGGAGTTTCCCGGCTTGGGGGAGTCGGCGAGCGAGTGGATCGTGCGACGGCGCGTCAAGACCTTCGGAGTGGACAGCCCGACGCCAGACAATCCAGCGAGCACCAGCTACCCGTGCCACATGATGTGCCGCCGCGAGCACATCACCCACTACGAGAACCTGGCCAACCTGGACAAGGTCGTGAACACCCGGTTCACGTTCGTCGGGTTCCCGCTCAAGCTGCAGGGCGCTCACGGCGGACCCACACGCGCGGTCGCGCTGGTGGATTGAGTCGCCCCAACCTCGCCAGGATCAGCCCGGCCGTTGCGGCCTCCGGCCGTGTAGGCGGCTCAGCAACGCCATGAGCTCGTCCTGCGCGTGGTTGTAGTGCAGCGAATCAACCCAGAGCCGGTAGCTCATCGTGCCATCGCTCGGAGGTAGCTCCCCTGGCCGGTGCACGACGGCCAGGTGGGCTCCGATACCGGCCTCGGTGAGCGTGAACAGCACGGAAGCGACCTCACCTTCAGGGATATCCGCCAGTTCTGCCCAACTGCTTGCGTTGATGCCGTTGCCGAAACCCTGTGGAGGTAGCCAGAACATGACGCCACGGCGGTTGAGGTCGGCTTCTGAAGTCTCGTGCGGCCCGGTCATCGAGCTCGCGGCTTTCCGGGCAACACTCGCCGCGTCAACCACAACCAGACCTCACCGAACAGCATCCCCCCGAGCACATCGGTCGGCCAGTGCACGCCGAGACGCATCCGGCTCACCGCGACTCCCGCGATTGTCAGCGCCGCCGAACCTCGCGCCCACCGCGCGGCCGGAGTCCGTAGTAGGGAAAGGAACCCACTCGCGGCAAGCACGATCGTGGTGACATGTTTCGATGGGAAGCTGTAGCCGTCGGGTTCCACCCGCCACAATCGTTCCGGCGGGCGCGGCCGGTGCACCAGCAGGCAGAGCACATGCCGGACCGTGAGACCAGCACCGAGCACGGCAACTGGGCGCATTGCCGATGGCCAGCTTCGCTGGGTGAGGACGCCTGCCACGGCAGTCGCGGTGAGCATGAGCTTCGGTGCGCCCAGCACCGTGACGGATCGCGACCAGCGCGCCTGCCCGTGGGCCACCAGATGCCGCAGTACGAGCCCGTCGATGTCGGTCAACCGTCGTGGCATGGTCACAGCCACCTCCCTGGTCGACGACCTGTCGCCAGGGACCGTCAGCTCCGCTGAGCATCGCTCGGTGGGCCCCATCACCTACTCGCACCCAAGGATACGCGCGGTTGACCGCCCGCGGCGATGGTCGCGCGTTACGAGACGAGCTCGACGGTGCACTGCGGTCGATGCAGTACCATGGATCACGCCGTCAGCCGGCGGCTCGGCGGTGGGGCCCGCCGGAACCAACCGTGGCAAGCGTCACCAACGGTCCCTACCCGCGATCAACGGGTAGGAGGACCGCGTGCGACCCAACGATGCACGTGCGGCGCTGCTGCGAGCGCTCACGAGCCTGGGTGAGTTCGCGCCCGAGGCGCTCTCCGCGCGGGTGTCCGAGCTGCGGCGACGACTACGTCAGGACCGTTTCCGCGTGCTGGTCGTCGGTGAGGCGAAACGTGGCAAGAGCACGTTCGTCAACGCGCTGCTGCGCCGGGATGTGCTGCCGACCGGAGTGACCCCGTTGACCGCGATCGCCACCACGGTGAGCTACGGGGCGCATGAGGAAGTCCGCGTCGAGTTCGCCGACGGCCGCAGCGAGTGCAGACCACTTGAGGCACTTCCCGAACTGGTCACCGAGCGGGGCAATCCCGGCAACAGGCTCGGTCTGCGCAGAGTCGAGGTCCGTTTGCGGGCCCCGCTGCTTGCCGAGGGGGTGGAACTGGTCGACACTCCAGGGACCGGCTCGGTGAATGAGCACAATACGTCTGAGGCCGAATCCGCGCTGGAACAGATGGACGCCGCGGTATTCGTGCTCAGTTCCGACCCGCCGATCTCGGCGAGCGAGCGCGACCTGCTGCGGCGGGTGGCTGAAGCCTCGGTGGCGACGTTCGTGGTGGTGAACAAGGCCGATCGACTCAACGCCGAGGAGCAACGAGAAGCCGGCGAGTTCACGGCGCGGGTGGTGCGAGCCGCCACTGGGCGCGCGGTCGCGGTCCACCTGTGTACCGCCCGCGGTGTCGCTGTCCTGCGTGGTATGCCGACGGATCGCGGCTTCGTCGCTTTCGAGCGGGAATTCACCGAGTATTTGAGCGAAAACCGGTCGACCGCCTTGCTGACGTCGATCCGGAACCAAGCTGACGAGCTGGCCGCGCTGATGCTGGATGAGGTACGTACCGCCCGAAGAGCCGATCAGCTGCGCAGCGGGGATGCGGAAGCACAGGTGGAGCGGTTCCGCGCGAAGCTGGACGCGTTGGCCGATCTTCGGCGCGACGCCGCCGACCGCCTGCACGCCGAATCGAAACGGCTGCTGCGGGAGCTGAACACCGACGCCGAACGTGCCGGGGCCGGGGTGACGGCGCGCGCGCTGTCAGAGGTGAGG
>JBOHEL010000227.1:0-7861 GCA_050700995.1 Sciscionella sp.
TGCTCACTGGGCGTCCGGCGCGCCGGATGAAGGCGAACATCCCGCTCCGCAGTTCATCGTCGAGTGCGGCGACGGCCCGGATCGAGGGTGCCTGCCCTGTTGCCGGCCGATCCCTTGTCACAACCCAATGATAACACCTAAGTATATGACCGTAATAGCACCACGAACGTGACTAACAGCTACTTGACTCTAGACCATCGATAGGACCAAACTTCATTAGCTAAATATTTGCCAGGTGCGACTGTGGTGACGTGCCGTACGACGGCGACCTCACCACCCGGAAGGGAAGTCCTATGCAGGGGCAATCCGCGGCGCTGCGCGTCCTCCACAACACCGACGGCGTCGATCTCGCCGCAGCCGAGTGCGCCGCGGCGGATTTCCTGCGGGCCCTCGGTATCCCGTTGGATTCCGAAGGCTTGCGAGGTACACCCGCGCGGATGGCGAAGGCCTACGCCGAGCTTTTCACTCCGCGGCCGTTCAACCTGACCACGTTCGACAACGACGAGGGCTACGACGAGCTCGTGCTCGCCCGCCGCATCCCATTACGGTCGGTATGCGAGCACCACCTGCTGCCCTTCGTCGGCGTGGCCCACGTCGGGTACCTGCCAGGGGAGCGCATTCTCGGGCTGTCCAAGCTCGCCAGGGTTGTCGAGCACTTCGCGTGCCGACCGCAGGTACAGGAACGCCTGACCAAGCAGGTCGCCGACTGGCTCTACACCCAGTTGAACCCGAAGGGGGTCGGCGTTGTCATCGAGGCCGAGCACACGTGCATGACGCTGCGCGGGGTGCAGGCAGCGGGCTGCAGCACCGTCACTTCGACCATGCTCGGAACGTTGCGCACCGACCCCCGCTCCCGCCAGGAGTTCCTTACCGTGACCGGAGTCAACGCCTGACACCGGGCGGCAACCGAGTGTGTCACTACCCGGCGCGACAGGGAGGTTTGAAACCCGCCAGGCTGGAGCACGCCCGCGCACCCCGCGACGTCACCCGAATAGATCCACATCGTCGAAGAGGCTGAGGGCGCCGATACGGTGTGGGCTCTCGATCGAGAGCATGCGCAGTTTGGTGACCGCACCACCGCGCGCGGAGAAACCGCCCAGCTTGCCACCTGCGGCCAGCACCCGATGGCAGGCCACCACGATGGGGAACGGGTTGTGACCGAGTGCCTGACCGACGGCTTGCGCGGCACCCGGTTCGCCGAGCCGCGCCGCGATCTCGCCGTAGGACGTCGTCGCGCCCGCGGGGATGGTACGCGTGACCTCGTACACCCTGCGGTGAAACGCAGGCACGCCGTCCATGTCAAGCGGCACGCCCGAGAGATCGCTCGCCTCCCCTCGCAACAGCGCCACGATCGCCGCGATCCACCCCGCCACGGCGCTTGGCGGTGCAACCTCGGTAAGCGCGGGGAAGGCGTCCGTCATCCTGGCGCGGATCGCGCGGTCATCCCGTTCCGGCAGCCACACGCTGAGCAGGCCGCGCTCCGCCCATGCGATACCGCAGCGGCCGATCGCCGTATCGAACAGCGCGACACCTCGTCCTGCCATAGAAACAGTCTGCACTCCCGCTCTGACACTTCCAGCGTGTGGCCATCCCGATACCCCGAGCGAGTCGGCACCTCACCGACTTCGGGTACGTTCGCAGCATGACGACAGAGCAGACAGCCGAACTCGCCGCCGCGTGCCACCGTGCGTTGGAATCGCTGCACGCGATGATCTACTTCGCGCCGGAGGCCGAGCAACGGCTCACCGCGGCAGGCCTTCGGCCTGGCAGGATGTGCTACTTCGCCAGCCGCTCGGCGGCGATGGGGGCAGTGGGCGCAGGAGTGGTCGCGGCGACGTTCTACAACTTCAACCCGGAGCTGGTGGCCCGCCATATCCCCCGCGCGTGGACGCTGGCATCGCCGGGGGCCGTCAGTGCGGCACGGCTGGAAGCGGCCGACGGCGCGCTGCGCAGGCTGCTCGGGGATGACGTCGTGACCTCCGACGATGTCGCGGAGGCCGCAAAACTGGCGCGACTGGCCACCGAAGGCTGCGCCCCGGACGGCCGCCCCCTATACGCCGCGCACGCCGAACTTGAGTGGCCGAGCGAGCCGCATCTGGCACTGTGGCACGCGATCACACTGCTGCGGGAGCACCGGGGGGACGGCCACATCGCGGCACTTGTCGCCAACGGCCTCAGCGGGATCGGCGCCCTTGTGACCCACACCGCGACCGGCAACGGCTTCCTTGTCGCGGCCGCGAAGGCGACCAGAGGGTGGTCCGACGAACAGTGGTCCGCCACCGAGCGGCAGCTCAGGCAGCAGGACCTGCTGGATGACGCTGGCAACCTCACCGAAAGCGGTGCCGCGCGGCGCGGGCAGGTTGAGGCTGTCACCAACGCGGCGGCAGCGGCGCCGTGGGCGCACCTCGGTGCCGAGAAGGCGGCACGGCTGCGCGAGATCGGCAAGGCACTGAGCAGGCAGGCGAGCGCGGCGGGCGCGTTCCCGGCGGGAATATTCGCCAACCGACGATGACCCAGGGTCACCAATTACATGCACATCGTGACCTCACCCGCGAGCGCTATCGCGCTTCGACTACAGCCGCGGCACCCTGGCGCAGGTCGCCGAACCTCGCGAGCGCGAGGGTCCCCACTATCGCGGCGGCGAAACCGATCACGGCAAGCGCCGTGAATCCGGCGAGCGTCTGGTCGCCGAGTATCGCCACCCCGACCAGCGTCGGTACCACGGTGTCACCGACGAGCATCATCGCCGTCGCCACCGTCACCCCACCGTCGCGCAACGCCACGGCGTAGATCAGGAACGACACCACACCGCAGAGCACCAGCGCATAGCACGCCGGGTCCGTCGCCAGATCCGACGGCACGAGGCCATTGAGCACCCTGCCGGCGATCGCGACGTCGGCGAAGCCGAGACCCGAGATCAGCCCGAGTACCGCGGTGCGCAAGCGGTAGGGCAACCGGATAGCCAACCCTCCTGCCAACGCGAGCACAGGGACCGCGGCGAGCAGCGCGGCATGCATCGCGTCGCCCGCGTGCGAGGTGCCTGCCTGACCGGTGGAGCTGGCCAGTAGCCCCAACCCCACGCACACCAGCAGCACGCCGATCCACTCCCGCGAACGGAGCACCAGCCGCAGCACCCACCTCGCGACCACCGCCGTCACCGCGAGGCTGCCAGCCATCGCGGCCTGCGCCACAACCAGCGGCAGCGTCTGCAACGCGATCAAGTGCCCGGCAAAGCCAACCATGTCAAGTAGCGTCCCGACCAGGAACCACGGGCGAAACACCAGGCGAAACAAGGCCAGCATCCCGGTCGATGTGGTGTCGGCGCGCGCCACCGCCAGCGCCTGCAGCACGGAGGCGAGGCCGTAACAGCAGGCCGCGACCAGCGCCCCGCCAAGACCCCACCACATCGCAGCCCCTTCGCCGTCGGTTCACACGCAACTCTCAGCGGGCAAGGTGCTCGACGAGCAATACCTGTAACTCGCCGACCATGAACCCGAGCACCGCGCCCACCGTGATCAGGATCCACTCGTCCTGCTGGAACGCCGGTCGGAGCAGGCCCTCGAACTCCTCGGACGAGAGCTGCTGCATCTTCGTCACCAACAGGTTACGGATGTCCATGGCCTCGGTCGCGTAGCCTTCGATATGCGCGAGGGTCGCCGGTAGCCGCCGCATGATCTCATCGGTAATGGTTAACTTCAGTGCCCGGTACTTGGCGCTGCCCACGGCCATCACCACCAACGGCTTGGCGAGTCCCGTCTGCGCGTCGAGCGTGCGCTGCACCTCGCGCTGGACCAGCACGAAGAGCCGGTCCGACAGCGGACCGTTGAGCACCGCGTGCAGCACCTTGTGCGGGGTGATCACCTCCTCGGCGATCAGTTCCCCGTACCGCGCGGAAACCTCCTTGCGCCGCTTGAGGAAGAGGCCCTGCCATTCGAACAGCCCGAGGTAGCGCTTCGGCTCCTTCGGATTGAAGATCATCTTCAGTGCGAGCCAGTCGGTGAACCAACCGGTGAACAGGCCGAACACCGGCATGATCCACGCCGATTTCAGCAGCGCCCATGCCAGCATCTGGATAACGCCGATCGCAAAACCGAAATAGATACCCGAATGGGCGATAAACGTGAACTCCTTGCGCCCCGCCTCCTGGAACATGCGGTTCAGCAGCGCCTTGTCCTTGACCAGGTTGGTGACGACCATTTCCTTCAGGTCGAACACGCTGTCAACGTCTTCCTGGATCTTGGTCAGCACCGCGCGAACGATCTCAGGAGACTGCTTCTGGATCCGATGGATGACAGCACGTTGCGCCCGCTCCGGCAATGACTCCCACAAGCCCGGCTGGAACTCGGCGGCGACATCCCTTGTGATGCCGTCGACGGCATCGAGCAGCGGCTCCTCGATCTCCTTGGCGATGCGCTCTGGGTCCAGCCTTCGCACCACCTCGGATGCGGAGATGAGGTTCCTCGTCATCGTCTCGCATGCGATGCTGGCCATGCGTCCTGCCCGCCTCGGCACGATTCCCTGCCAGCCGAGAATTGGCTTCTTGCCACGAAACTCAAGTGGATTGAACATCATGCGGATAGCGACGAGCTTCGTCAGATAGCCGATGACAGCAGCAATGATCGGCATCGAAAGATAGACGTACCAGTGCTTGCCGAAATCGTCAATTATCGCAGCCATCGGCTATTTACCGGAGCGATACTGGGATCGCCCGGAACTGGGATCGCAAACTTGCCAGAAGCGGCTGCCGAGCGGGGAGATGCCCACGGTCTCCCTGACGAACTTCGGGGTGAACTTCCTTGCCCCGCGTGCCATGTCGTCAGCGTCGACGACGAGGGCGTCGGTGAGTAGGATGTCGTACTCCTGCGACAGCTTGTCGTCCTGCTCGCCGAATTCGACCAGCCCAAGTAGGTGGAGCCTGGCAAGGTAGACCGGGGTGTTCTCCGGCACCGCCACGCCTGCCACCTTCCCGACCGTCGACGCGTTGGCGAGCGTCAGCCGACCCGTCCCGCCCATCCTCGATCGGGCGGCGACGTGGATCAACGGAAACCGGTCGCCCTCGGCAAGCGCCGCCAGGATGCGGGCCTCGTCGGGGGTCAGCTGGGTGAGGATCCTGCCGTAGAGTGCGCGCAGGCTGCTGTCCCGATTGACTTCGACCGAGCGCTCAAGCAGCTCTGCCATCGCCGAGCGCAACGGGTCCTGCCTGCCGTCGGCAGCCGCGGGCCCGGGCACCCCGTGCGCCCTGTCGATGCGATCACCGAGTTCGGAAAGCACAGCGCGCTCGACGCGCCGCACACCGCGCCGCACGACGACACCGCCCGGCACCCGCCCTGTGGCCTCGACACCGGTGCTGATCAGCCAGTTCGCGGCGGAACCGGCACCGGTGAGCAGCCAGGAAAAGCCACGCCGCGCGATGTCCTGACGCACACGGTCCTCCGCAGGTAAACGAACGGAACAGTCAGCTGTCTACCACACGGTAACCTGCCGACACGATCTACACCGGAGGGCAGAAGCCGGCAAGCCAGCCGGGGT
Source organism: Sciscionella sp. (assembly GCA_050700995.1). GTDB lineage: Bacteria > Actinomycetota > Actinomycetes > Mycobacteriales > Pseudonocardiaceae > JBOHEL01. Next base: position 5,530 of record JBOHEL010000227.1, read on the forward strand.
CCTCGGAATCCCCGCAGATGGGGCACGATTCCCCGATCAGGTTGCCGGGCGCCACATCGCGTAGCAGCGTGCCGTCCCCAACGATCAGCATGGTGCGCAGACGCGGCACGCCGTCCTCCCCTGGGATGTGCGCGTGCGTCGTCCTGCGGCAGCCGTGACATGCCGTACGCAGCTGCGCGAACCGCTCGGTGCCGCGGTAATCGCCTTGCCATCTGCGCTCGATCACACCTGCCAAGCTAACGCAGGATGACCTGGCAGCGCGCCTCAGGCCGGGTCATGACGCCCGCAGTGCCCGCTCCTGGTGGCGCCTTCGAGCGATGATCTCCCGCCGCTCGTTCTCGCCGAGTCCGCCCCAGATCCCGTACGCCTCCTGCACGTTGAGCGCGTGCTCGCGGCATCGCACCAGCACCGGGCACGTCCGGCAGATCGCCTTGGCCCTGGCCTCCCTGAAATCCCTGGCACGGCCACGTTCCGCGTCCGAGTGAAAGAAGAACTCGCTGTTCATGCCACGGCACGACCCGTGTAACTGCCAGTCCCACGCCTCGGTGTTCGTTCCCGGCAAGCGGGTGATCTCAGCCATCTCACTCCTCCTCCACACGCCCGCGCCTCGCAACCCCCGAGCCGCGTCCAGCCGACGACCATCACGGGGGTACCCGGCATCGCACACGATCAAACCGCCAAGATCCGCGTGATACGCGTTGGTTTGCGAACCGACATAATCGGGCATCTCACGGCAGCGACCAGGTGACCAACGACTCAGCTCGGAAGGTACGACGCGGTGGTGCGGATCATGAGCGACCTCACGGGAGAGATTCGCCCAGCGACGAGCGCGCGGCACATCCTGCGGGACGCACTGGCCGCATGGCGACTGCCATCCGAACTGGTCGAGAACGCCGAGCTGGTGGTATCCGAGCTGGTAGCAAACGCTGTCGAGCATGGCAACGGCGCCATCACGCTGCGCGTCAGCAGTACCGGCAGTCAGGTGAGGGTGGAAGTCGACGACCTCAGCCAGGAGCCGCCGACGATGATGATGCATCCGGGCCCGACCGAGGAGGGCCACCGCGGCCTGTTGATCGTCGCCGCGGTCAGCACGCGATGGGGATCCGACCCTGCTCCGGCTGGCAAGACGGTGTGGGCGGAACTCGGCATCGCAGGACACCTGGGGGACGGCGATCACCCACGGGTGAAAAGCGCACGCTGAGTCTCGGCCTTTCGCGCCAGTACCAGTAGCCTATGAATTGCTACCACAACCCCGACATGGTGGCCGGGGGTCCGCGAGGAAGGCGCCAGGCGTGGCAACCAGGGAAGACGCGCGCTTCGGCGACGCGCCACCGACAACAGGGCAGCCCGCTCACAGGTGGAACGACACCGTGAGACAACGCGCAGGCTTCCTGTCCGAGGCGTCGCGCCAGCTCGCCGGGACCCTCGACGTCCGCCGCACACTGCTTTCGGCGCTGCGCATCGCGGTGCCTGCGCTCGCCGACTGGGCAGCACTGGCACTGTTCGAGGCGAAGGCGACGCGGTTGTACTCCCACGGCACGGACACCCTTGCCGCGCCGGTCGACGCGGACGGCAGGACCGCTCCACTGCCAGCCGAACGGAGCGGGCTGGGAGAGGTCCGGTCCACCGGCCGACCCGTGCGGCTGCACCTGAGCGCCGAAGCTAGCGCGACCGGTGCGGCACTGGCCGGCCTGATCCCCGATGCGGAGCTGTGCGAGCAGGCAACGGCACTGGGTGCTCTTGAGGTGCTGGCGCTACCGCTGAGCGCGGGCGGCAGAACGTTCGGCGCGTTGGTTCTGGCGCGTTCGAGCGAGCAGCTCGACGCCAGGTTCAGCAGCGAAGAGATGGAGCTCGCCGAGGATTTCGTCAGCCGGATCGCGGTGACCGCGGACGCCGCGAGACTGTACGAGGAACGCGCGCATATCGCGGCCGTACTGCAGTCCAGCTTGCGTCCGCCTGCGCTGCCCGAGGTGCCAGGCGTCCGGCTGGCAGCGAGGTACCGGACGGCGGTCGAGCACATCGCGATCGGCGGCGACTTCTACGACGTGCACGGCAGCGGCGACGACTGGGTACTGGTGATCGGCGACGTATGCGGCAAGGGCGTCGAGGCTGCGGTACTCACCGGGCGCAGCAGGCAGACGGTGCGGACCGTCGCACATTTGGACCGCTCGCCCGCGCGCATCCTCTCGGTGCTCAACGAGGTGCTCCACGACAGCGACAGCGACCGGTTCGTCACTGCGGTGGTGGCCAGGCTGCGCCGCGAACCCGCTACCGGCTGTGCGCGGCTGGACGTCGCGACGGCCGGGCATCCGGCACCTGCCGTGGTGCGTGC
>JBOHEL010000228.1:0-7859 GCA_050700995.1 Sciscionella sp.
GCCAAAGCCCATCCGACGACCGTCAGTAGGCCGACCGCGATCCAGTTCACCGCGCTGACACCACCCCCGGTGAGCGGTCCGCGCACGACCTGGATGAGGTGGTAGAACGGGTTCAGGTCGAGCAGCGGGCGCACGAATCCCGAGAGTGACGCCCTGCGGCCGCCAGCGTTCAGCACCTGGTCCACCGGCCATACGATCGGAGTGAGGTAGAACAGCAGCTGCACCAGTGAGGCGATCAGCTGCGGGAAGTCGCGGAAGCGGGTGGAAATGATGCCGAGAAACAGCGACACCCACGCGGCGTTCAGCGCGACGAGCAGAAATCCGGGTATAGCCAGCAGGTAGGCCCAGCTCAGGCCGGGATGGCAGTACAGGCCGGGGTGCGCGACGCAAGGCCCGACCTTGCTCAGCGAGTACGGCCGGTCGAGGTAGCGGAAGAAGATCACGAAGACGATCACGTACACGATGATGTTGTGCGCGAACATCAGCATCTGTCGCCACACCGTGCGCAAGGCGTAAACAGTCAGCGGCGCGGGCAGGTGCTTGATCAAGCCTTCGTTGGAGATGAACGTATTCATACCTTCGATCAGGCAGTTGCTGATGAACGTCCAGACGATCAGCCCGGTACTGACATAAGGCAGGAACGTCTCGAACGGTGAGCCGAACAGCACGCCGTAAAGCAGGCCGAGCCCAAGCGCGATAACGCCCTGGCTGATGGTGATCCAGAACGGCCCGAGCACCGACCGGCGGTAGCGTTGCTTGATGTCCTGCCATCCGAGGTGGGACCAGAGCTCACGGTGTGCCACACCGGCGCGGATGTCGTCGAAGACCCGCTCCCAACTGGTACTGGGTTTGGGCTGGATTCTGGTCGTCTGCCGGCCTATGGCCTGATTGCCACCGCTGGTTGGCTGCACGGAATTCACCGTACGATGTGTCATGGCGGGCTGCCACCGAACCGGAACGTGCGCGTATTTTGTCCGGTGCCAGCAGATTCGTCTGCTTGCCGCTCTGTCAGGATGGGCACATGACCGTAGATCTCACCGCTGGGGCGTCCTTCATGGCTACGCACGCGCGCATCCTTGATCAGCGCCGTTGTGGACTGCTGCTGCACGCAACCGGCACCGGCGCCGTGCTGGCGGCTGTCGATGGCTACCGCAATCCTGACGGCGGGTACGGCTGGGGCCTGGAACCCGATCTGCGTGCTCCCGAAAGCCAGCCGGGAGGCGCGCTGCACGCATTCGAGGTCTTCGAAGGCGTTGCGCCCGTGACGACACCGCGCGCCGTCGAGCTGTGCGACTGGCTGGCGGGGGTGTCAATGCCCGACGGTGGCCTTCCTTTCGCACTCCCTGTCGCCGATTCCACTGGTTGCGCGCCGTTCTGGGCTCAAGCCGACCCCACCACTTCCGCATTGCAAAGTACCGCGTTCGTCGCCGCAAGCGCGCTGCGAGTCGCCGCACACGACCATGCCGTCGCCGCCCATCCTTGGTTGAGCGGGGCTACGGAGTATTGCCTCGGCGTCATCGCGGAACTCGACGCCGCTCCGCACGCGATCGAATTGAGCTTCGCGATCCAGTTCCTCGATGCCGTGTACGAGACACGGCCCGAGGCGGCCGCGCTGCTCGATCACCTTGGCCAGTTCATTCCTGAGGGCGGTCTAGTACCCGTCGAAGGTGGCGCGCCCGACGAAATGATGCGCCCGCTCGACTTCGCTCCAACCCCCGACCGTCCAGCACGGTCGCTGTTCGCACCTGAGGCAGTCGAGGCGGAGCTACGCCGACTCACCGCCCAGCAGCAGGAGGACGGCGGTTGGCCGGTCGACTTCGCGAGCTACTCGCCCGCCGCCGCCCTCGAATGGCGCGGCTACATGACCGTGCGCGCCGTGTCGATTCTCCAGCGGAATCGCGTTATCTGACCGAGCCGGATCGCTGTGTCCCCGCAGGCGATGCTTCGATCGACAGCCGTCCCCTGATCAGGCGGATCGTGGGCCGATCCATTACGCGCAGCAGCCAGTGGCCTGGCATCCCCTGCCAGTGGCGCACAGCCACGGCTACCTGACACGTGCGGACGTCGACGCCCGAGCAGCGTGACGGCACAAGTTGCGAACGTCGCAGGCGCGGCACTGGGCGCCCGGCTTGGCGGGGAAACGTCGGTCCCTCAGATCGTCGACCAAATCGAGTACGTGCCGCTCCGCTGCCTGGATAGTCGGTGGCGCGATGTCGATCTCCGCCGACGCGCTGTGCTTGAGGTCGTGGACGTAGGCGCCACGGACATCGATGCCCTCCCGTTGACCGGCGTCCGCGTAGACCTGCAATTGCAGGGCGTGCTTGGCCATGGGACCGGTGGACGTCTTGTAGTCGACGATAGCCATCGCGGTGTCAACGCCATGCTCGCGGTCGAGGATCACGTCGGCGCGACCGGTGATTACCGCACCGGGGAGGTTCAGCTCGAATGGCCTTTCCACCTGCCACACCCGGCGCAAGTCGTCCTCATGATCGCGAACGTATGTATTGGCAATTTTTCTCGCAGCCTCTTTCATCTCACGGAAGGCAGGTTTGTTGGCGGCCGGAAGGAAGAAATCGCGGTCAAGAATGTTGTCGACTTCGCGTGGTCCTGGCGCCCGTCTATTATCGATGGTGTATTCGGCAAGTGTGCGCATCACATGGTGTACCGCCTTGCCGTAACCCAGCTCAGGGGCCAGGGTCGGCTGGAAACCGAGTAACGTGCGCAGCCGGTAAGCCATCCCACAAGCCTCGTATACGGCTAGGTCGCTGAACGTGATCGTCATCGTGGGGTTGTCATGCTTGACGGCCGCTCCTTGCGTCGCTGGCAACGGAATCGACGATCCCTGGTCATAATGGTCAGCGAGTTCGGTGAAGAATGGGGACGCCGAGGTTGCGTTCTTGGTGACGCGCTCGTGCCGCGAGACAGATACCCAGTCTCGCGCGCGCGTGATGGCGACGTAGAACAGGCGCCGCTCATCTGCCTCGGATCCTTCGTATCGACCAGCTTCGAACAACCGGCGCGGGACCAGCCATTGTTGCGATCGGCCGGTCTTACTCGACGGGAAGCGCAGCTTGGTGATCGCGGGAATGAAGACGTACGGCCATTCCAATCCCTTGGCGCGGTGGACGGTCGTCAGATCAACGGCATCGAGGGCGACGTCGGGCTCGCCATCGAATCCTTCGTAGGCGCCGCTCGCATAGTTTAGCAGGTGAATTGCGAGGTTCTTGAAGTACCACTCGCCACGGTCTTGGCCGCCGACCTGCTGGCCTGGTTCGGCGCTGTCGGGCCGAGCCCTGCGACGCATCGATTCGTAGTCAGTGAGAAGGGTGGTGAAACGCGCCAAGGTACCCAGCCGGTTGACCACCGTCGGGTCAGCGTGATTCCATGATTGGCAGTCGAATGCCTTGAGTAGTTCGTAAAAGTCTGCGACCAAGTCTACGCTGCGGTGCTCGTCGTGCACTCGTCCTCGCCAGTCGTGCAGCAAGCGCATCACCTGTCGAACGCGATGTGCGTTGAGTTCGAATGTGTTCTGGTATGCCTCGGAGAGCGCGGTGTCATCGACACTCACCTGGGTACTTCCGTATCCGGCCTCACGCCAGGTCATGTCTACCAGCCAGCAGTAGGTCATGCCAAGCGTTCGTGCCTCTGCCTGGTCGAACAGTCCGGTGCGGCCACCCGGCTGGGCTGGAATGCCGTGGCTTGCGAATGCCTCCAGCAACCTGGGATAGGACGTTCTGCCGCGCACCAGCACAGCGATGTCCCGGTACGCCGCCCCGCGGGCGTGCAGCCGCGTTATCGCCCGAGCGAGTTTCTCGGCCTCATCTGCCTCGGTAGCGCCGCGCCATGCGACGACTTCAGGACTGGCCGCTAGACGATCTGCCCGCATCTTCTTGGGGAGCCTCCCAGTGATGGTCTCGGCAAAGCGGTTGGCGGCGGCGACGATGGTCGGGCGACTTCGCCGGTTGGTTGTGATCTCGAACTGCTTTACAGGCTTGTAGCGCTCTGCGAAGGTCACGATGTTGTTGACGTCCGAGCCGCGCCACTGATAGATCGCTTGGTCGTCGTCTCCGACGACGCATAGCTCCACTCCGGAGCCGCTCAGTAACTCGATCAACCGCTCTTGTGCGGGGTTAATGTCCTGGTATTCGTCGACAATGAGGTGACGCAGGTGCTGCCGTACCCGTGTACGCACGTCGGTAACGCCGAGCTGACACACGGCGTGTGCGATCAACTGCCCATACGTCAGTAGGCGGTAGCGTTCGAGCGTATCGAAGTAGCGGTTGGCGATCGATCGGAATGGCTCGTCCAGGCTAGAGACAGTCAGTAATTCGTTCTCCACCACACCAATATTCTTCAGGAACTCCCCGATCGATGCGAAGAGGCGGTTGGTCGGGCTAAGCTCGCGTATCTGGAGCCGGTATGCTTCACGGCTGAGCAGTGCGGTTAACTGATTCTCGTCGAGCACGTCATAAGTCTCGTACCGCGGAACGTAGGTCTGGAGCAATCGAAAGCAGTACGCGTGGATGGTACCGACAAAGAGTCGACCTAGCGTATCGCGAGCAGAGACACCGAGGCGTTCTACAGCCCGAAGGGCGATGCGTTCCTTCAGTGATTCGGCCGCACGCTCCGTGAAGGTGAACGCCACGATCTGCTCTGGGCGGTAGCCTTCGGCGAGAAGGTCCGCGACCCGCTGGGACACCACCTCGGTCTTGCCTGAGCCTGCTGAAGCGATGATCTGCATATGGCTACCGCGATAGCGGACAGCGTCCCGCGCCTGACCAGTTAGCCGTGGTCCATGACTGCTTGTTTCCACCATTGGGTCTCACCGCCTAGTGCCGAAAGTAATCCCTCGACGACGACAAAGTCGAGTCTCAACTTCGCATCGCTCGGCCGGCATTCTCCGTTCACGACGGGTATCAGCTCGGGTGGAAACCGACGAGCAGCACGTCATTGTGGCGCGATGGTCCATGAACCGTCGGAGGTCACCTGGAAGGCTCCGGGCAGATCGATCGGGTCGGTACCCGAGTAGCCACCGATGGTGTTGACCACCAGGTTGATCATTCCGGTGGAGACCCCGAGGTTGTATACCACGAAATTCCCGCTGCCACCCTTGTTGCTGATGGCCGCGGTGGAGGCGGTCGTATGGTCGATCACCACGTCGTCGCCGTGCCCGGATACCGGTCCAGTGGCGACGGTGGCGAGGTCGAGGCTGCCGACAGTGAGTGTCCACGAACCGGTCGCCTTGACGGTCAACTGGCTGGTGGATGAGCCGTCGCGGACGTCCATCCACAGCTTCCCCGAGTACGACCCGATGGTGTTCACCAGCAGCGATTCGAAGCCGTCGGACTGCACCATGGTGTTGCCCGAGCAGCGTGGGCAGGAGAACTCAAGGATCTTGACGCCGCTGCCGTAGGTCACTGGCACCACGTCGTCGCCGCTGCCGTGCACGACCTGCGGGGGTGCGGGCGGGGGTGCTTGCGGTGTGGTAGTCGTCGGCTGCACGGTGGTGGTGTCCACGGCCGCGGGTGACTCTACGACGGGAGCAGCCGCAGCGTCGGTAGTCGGCGTGGTGGCGGTGTCGGCCATGCTCGTTGTCCCGCATCCGGCGGCGAGTGCGAGGCTCGCAGGCAGCAGTATGGCCGCGAGCAAGTGCTGTTTTCGGGTAGCGAATACCGATGTAGGAATGCGCATGGGGGTCTCACTTCTGTGGTAAATGCGCTCAGGAGTAGAGCGAATTCTGGACCTGTGGCGTGGTTGTGTCAGTTGCCGAGCGAGACGGCGACTTTGCCGCTCTCGGCGTTGTGTGCGGAGACGGTGATCTTGCCGCGGTGGGAGACCTCGACCTGGTAGAACGTGTTACCGGCCGGAACGCCCGGTACCTGGATGTCGGATTCGCATCCGTTGCCGTTACTGGTGGCGTTTTCCAGGTCGCCGGTGGCGATCACGGCATCGTTGGCGTTGTAGACGGTGACCGCTGTGCCATCGGAAATGTCAGCGTATCCGCCGCTGCCACGGCATCCGGTTCGTACGGAAGTAACGTCGTGGTAATTGGTGCGCAGTGACATGGTGCCGTGCAGGGTGAAGCTGTCCGCTCCGCTGACGCCTCTTGCGGCAGCGGTGGCCAGCCATGCTGTGCCGACGGTGCATGCGCCGATGATCACGCCGATGACGGCCCTACGCCAGACCGTGGCGGGGCACCGTTCCGCCGCGGCGTCGCTATCCGGTTGCATCACGGGTTCCCCAAGTTCATGTGGAGGATGACGCGGTACAGCACGTCGGGTTCACAATAAGTAGAGCAGATCATGTGAACATAGTCAACACATGCATGACCGGACGAATAGTTTACAGCCCATCAGGGAGTGGCGAGAGGCTCGACAGCTGCTTCGTGACCGTGACTGCTTCGGTGTGCCAGTCACGCAGTTCCGCGCTGGTCGGCGCGAGGTCGTAATGATGGTGGTGGGCGGCCGCGCTGAGCGCGTACCAGAGCGCGCCGAGCCGGACGGCGGTGGCCGGATCGGTGAACCTGCCGAGCGCGAGTAGCTGCACGCTCATTGGGCAGCCAGCCAGCGCCGGGCATCGCTGCGACCAGAGCTGTCGCACAGCGTGCTCCACGGCGAGCCGGATCAGCCAGGCGCAGCAGCGCGGCCATGGATCGAGATGGGTGTCGCCGGTCAGCAGTGCTTCCGCGTATCGCAGCCGGAGCGCGACGGGGTTCACGGCAGCAGCCGTTCCGCGAGTTTGCCAGTGTTGGTTATCAGCGCGCGAAGGTCAGCGTTGCCACCGATATGTGCTCCTTCCTTGCACTCTCGCACCGTGTCGACAGCCCAATGACCGAGGCGATTGAGCCGTGGGTACAGTTCCTTGCCGCGCCCAGGGTCGTCGAACTCGGCGAGCGTGAGCTTGTTGTGGGTGGTGCGTGCCGCTCGTAGCGCGGCTTCCACCTCGTTGTGGCTCTCGCCGCGCCCGAGACGGACCGCTCGCACCTTCGCCTGTGCAGCGGCTTCCAGCGCGCCACGGCAACAGCTCGCGACGAGTTCGCCGCGTAGCTCGACGGGCAGTTTGGGGCTTGACGCGAGGGCCCACGCGTCACCGAGGTAACGGCTGACCGGGTTGTCGCTGCGGCGTAGTTCAACGGTGGAACGCTCGCCCCGACACACTTCCCAGATGGTGGCCTCCAGCCGGAGCCTGCGCACCGCCTCCGCGAGCCGGTCGTCGTGGGTGAGCACCACGACCTGCCGGGAGGTGGCCACCTCGGCGAGTACCCGCGCCAGCCCGTCCACTTTCGCCGGGTCCATGGCCTGCACGGGATCGTCGATGAGCAGGAACCGGAACGGGCTCTCCTCGGCGGTCGCCCTCGGCAGGAAGAGTGCGAGCGCGAGGGCGTGCAGCTCTCCCTGGCTCATCACGCCGAGGGCGGTGCCTGCCACCCCGTCGACGGTCACGTCGAGGGCGACATGACGCTGGGTCGTGTTGCCCGCGAGTTGCACCGGTCCGAGTTCCACGCTGCTTTGTTGCCGCAGCCGCCGCCAGATGCGTGCCGAATGCTCGGCGAAGGGCGCGAGCCGCTCGTTGCGCAGATCCGCCGCTGCCCCCTTCAACCACTGTTCCGCCTGCTTCAGCGCCAAGCGGGTGTCGTCGGCGGCGCGCACCTTCTCGGCGTCGTCATGCCAGGTCGCGAGCCGCCTGGCGAGGGGTTGCCAGGTCTCGTTGCGCCTGGCGAGCTCATCCTCGGCTGCCCGGATAGTCTCCGCCACCACCGGTGCCAGTTCGGCGAATACCGCGTCGAGCGCATCGGCAACGGCCGCGGGCTCGGTGACAGCGAGCGTCGCCTCCCAACGCTGCCACAGCTCGTGGGCACC
>JBOHEL010000229.1:0-7854 GCA_050700995.1 Sciscionella sp.
GGTCGGCCGGTAGTGTGTCCCCGCTTGTCACGTCCAAACCTCCTTGATGCGGCAACCAGCAACGACAGCACGCCAGCCAGGCCAAGAACGCTCTCATGCAAAGCAATCGTCGGGGGTCGTATCCGAGCGGAAGCGAGGCGGCGCAACGCGCGGTCATTATCCGCCGGAATCGGCGGCGCCCGCACGGCCGCGGAACGTGCTGCGATAAGCGCTCGGCGAGACACCGAGGGTGGCCCGCAGGTGCTGGCAGCGAGGCTGCCGTGCCGAAGCCGGCGTCCGCGGCGACTCGCTCAACGGCCAGGTCGGTGTCCTCGAGGAGTTCTCGGGCGCGCTCGATGCGTTGCTGGATCAACCATCGCGCCGCCGACATCCCGACCTCGTCGCGAAATCGCCGGGTGAAGGTCCGCACGCTCATCGCCTCCTGCGCGGCCAACTCCCGCAGACTCACCGGGCGGTCGAGGTGCTTGAGAGCCCAGGCACGCGCAGCGACGGTGGAGGAGCACCGTCGCTCGGGAACCGGACGCGGGATGAACTGGGCCTGCCCGCCGTCGCGGTGCGGGGGTACGACGGTGGCGCGCGCCACCTCGTTGGCGACCGTCGCGCCATGGTCACATCGAATCATGTGCAGGCACAGGTCGATTCCGGCCGCTTCCCCCGCGGAGGTGAGGACATCCCCGTTGTCGGTGTAGAGCACGTTCGGGTCGAGTTCGACCGCCGGATACAGCCTGCGGAAGTTTGCAGCCGCCTTCCAATGCGTCGTCAGGGCAACAGTGGCCCTGATGTGGAGTGCTCTCATGAATGTGCTGTGGGTGTTCGCACAGCCCGAACAGTCCTCGCTCAACGCTTCGCTGCGCGACGCCGGTGTGTGTGCCCTCGCCCGGGCCGGCCATATCTGCCGGATGTCGGACCTGTACGCGATGAAGTGGAAACCCACCGTCGATCGGGACGACTTCACCGGCGAGCCCGCTGAGCCGATCGCGATCACTACGGCATCCGAACACACCTACCACACCAACACCCTGAGCGCGGATATCCGGTCCGAACAGGACAAGCTCGACTGGGCCGACGCGGTCGTTCTGCAGTTCCCGCTGTGGTGGTACGGCCCGCCCGCCATCCTCAAGGGCTGGATCGACCGCGTATTCGTCAAGGGCTACGCCTACGGAGTCCGCGACCCAAAGCGGCCGGGCCGCACCCTGCGCTACGGTCAAGGCAAACTCACAGGTAAACGCGCGCTAGTCATCACCAGTTGCGGCAGCCCATCAGCCGCTCTCGGGCCGCGGGGGATTAATGGCCAGCTCGACCAGGTGCTGTTCGGGCTGCTGCACGGCACACTCTGGTATGTGGGCATGTCGGTGTTGCCGCCGTTGGCCATTTGTGGCGCCGACCGGGTCAGCGCCGAGGCGTACGAGGCCGCCGCCGCACTTGTCTGCGGCCGGGTGACCTCCATCGAGTCCGCAGATCCCCTCCCGTTCCGATTTCAGAACGGCGGCGACTACGACGACAACCTCGTGTTGCGGCCGCACCTAGCCCCAGGCGCCTCCGGCCTCGCGGTGCACTACGCCAGGAATGCGAGCCGGCGAAGCACCGATGGCTAGCGCGGTACGGCGGAAGAGCGTGCCAGGTGTGACCGAACCTGCCTGCACTTCGCCAGCGCCTTATTCGACATGGTGATTGGCTGCCTGAGAGACGGTGACCACCAGCCTGCCTGCGACGTGCCCCGCTTCGCTCTCCGCTTGCGCTTCGGCGGCCGCCGCGAGCGGGAACGCCCTCTCGACGCGGATACGGAAAACTCCCTCGGCGAACAGCCGTGCTACCTCCGCGAACGCACCCGCTGGATCCGTAGCCGTGTACGAGATCCGCGCGCCTTGCTGCTGCGCGGTGAAATCGGCGATCGACAACACCTGTGAGGGCTCGCCGGTGAGCTCGATCAACTCGGGGATGACCCCGGAGCCCGCGATGTCGAGCGCCGCGTCGACGCCGTTCGGAGCCAGGGCGCGCACTCGATCGACGAGACCGGCGCCGTAGGTCGTGGGGACAGCGCCGAGCGAGCGGAGATAGTCCTGATTGCGCTCGCCTGCGGTTCCGATGACGGTGATCCCACGGTGGCGCGCGATCTGGACGACGGCCGAGCCGACGCCGCCTGCCGCTCCGCTAACCAGCAGCGTCGCGCCCGGCCGCACCCCGACCTCGCTCACGATCCGGATCGCCGTCTCGGCAGGTATCGGATAGCCCGCGGCTTCCTCGAAGGAGAGTCCGGCAGGCTTCTCCGCCCAACTCGACAGCACCGCGTATTCCGCGTATGTCGCGGACCCGGACCCGAACACGGCGTCACCGACTGCGACATTGCTGACCCCCTCGCCAACTTCGTCGACCACACCCGCCGCATCGATTCCGGTTCCCGACGGCAGTGTCCGAGGCATCTGCTCGCTCATGTAACCTGCCCGAATCTTCCAGTCCATGCCGTTCACGCCCGCGGCACGAACAGCGACCCGCACCTGGCCTGTACCGGCGTGCGGTTCATCGACCTCGACGACTCGCAAGACCTCGGGCGCGCCGTACTCGGCAAACTGCGCTGCCTTCATCCGCTTCTCCTCGCTGTGGGCGCACTGACCCTCAGAACATATCGCCAAGTTCGTCACGGGTATTCGTTCGGTACTGGGCGCCGTGCTGGCGGGGTCTGCGAACGGTATTGGGCGCGTTCACTCCGCTGGTGCCTGTCGCGCCGCGTGCTCCAGCCTGCTCCGATAGTGCTCCCACCACGCCTCATCGCCACGCGCCATGTTGTCGTTGCCGTCGCATACCGACGGCCCCGTCGATAAGTTCGCGGACGATATCGGCGTGCCCGGCGTGCCGATGCGTTTCGGCGATCACATGCACCAAGGCCCGGTGCAGTGTCACCTCGGCCCGGGCGGGCGGCCACCACAGCACCCTGCCGATCGCGTCCAGCGCCAGCGTGTGGATCGTGGTATCTGCGTGCGCCCACGCCCAGCGGTAAAGCCCTACGATCCGTTCGCGCGACTCCTCGGGCGTCGCCCACACATGTCCGCGTTGGGTTCGGCGCCGTCCTCCAGCCAGGGCATCGGTTCGTCGGACGGCCGTCCGAACGTGTTGCCGAAGTATCCCAGCTCAACGCCCGCCACGTGTTTGATCAGGCCCAGCAGATTGGTGCCTGTCGGCGTCAGCGGGCGGCGGATGTCGTATTCCGAGAGCCCGTCGAGCTTCCACAGCAGGGCTTCGCGGGCTGCGCGCAGGTAACTGTGAAGGTCCGCTTTCGGTTCCGATTCGGTCATGCCGTGCAGCATGTCACCACGCACCGACAATTCGGCACGGCACTCAAGGCGGCCACGTGACGCCGGTTGCCCGCGGCGCCACCCGCGCCCAGATCGGCGCGTACCTGCGGCACGGTGGCGCAGGTACGCTTCGCGCGACGATCCCGTCATCGCCCCCAGAGAGCTACCATCCGCTCAAGGGTCGGCGGGCGACGAGACCTGCTGCCTTTGCTCCGCCTGCACCTGGCTCTGGATGTGGGCGGGGTGGGCCGCCGGGTGCCAAATCTCATCGAATGGTCCCAAATCCGCCTGAGTGGAATCGTGATCGCACCCAGGGCGAACAAGCCCTGGCGGGAGAAACCGAATGCCGGCGGTGAACGGCGTCGGTAAGCCGTGTGCGGGAGACCCGCATGCACGGTTTGACGTGGCGGGAGCTGGAACAGCTGCGGCCTGACCATGGGCACCAGGGGACGCACAACCGACCGGGAAACCGGCGGCACGAAGGCCCTGGGTCCTACCGTCAGTGTTCATTGCTTCTCCAGTTCCCGACCCGACTCGTCTCTGGGCGCTCGCGGGGATGACCCTCGGCGAGCAGTTTCGGTAGCTGCTCCAGCAGCCGGTCGTGCCAGTCGATCTCGGCTTGTTGCCGGGTCGTGGTGTGATCGAAGGTCATCGGCTCGACCTCGCGCAGGTAGGGCTCCGCGCGGCCGCGCTGGTGTTGCCATTCGGCCAGACGCGTGGCCAGGGCGGCGCGGCGGTCGGCGTGCACCGCCCGCAGCTCCTCCTCGGCGAGGTCCCCGGCGTGGCGCAGCGCGAAGTCCAGCGGGTCTGGCCGCATCCGCACCCCACGCAGCACCCGGTCCCGGCACGCCACGAACTCTTCCCGTCCGCCGCGGTCAGCGCGCATGCCGATCCCCTGTCGATAGATCTGCGCGGTAAGCGATGAGTTTCGAGGGCGGTGCAGGTCTACGTAGCGGTGTGTCACCTATGAGAAGGGGATCGAGTGGTATGGCGAGATCGCGGGATGACCACCTGTGGGCGCTGGCGCACGCCGAGCGGGCCGCGCTGGCGGAGGACCTGGCAGGCCTGGGCGCAGAACATTGGCGGCACGGCACCCTGTGTGGGCAATGGGATGTCGAGCAGGTCGTCGCTCACCTCACCGCTGCGGCGAGCCTGAACCAGTGGCAGTGGCTACGCAGCATGCTCGGCGCATGGTTCCGCCCCGACGTGCACAACCAGCGCCGGCTGGCCGAGCACTGCGGCAGTACCCCCGCCGAGATGCTCGATCGGTTTCGCGCCATCACCAGCAGCACCACCGCGCCCTCGGGACACACCCGGGCCTATCTTGGCGAGGTCGTCGTGCACGCCCAAGACATCCGCCAACCGCTGGGGCTTCTTCGGGCACCGAGCGTTGACGCGCTGATGCCCGTAGCCGATTTCTTTGCCAGTCGCGATTTCACGGTTGCCAGCCGTACCAACGTTGCCGGCCTGCAGCTGCGGGCAGACGACGCGCCGTTTGCCACGGGCACCGGACCCCTGGACACCGGATCGATCCTCTCCCTGGTGATGAGCATGGCTGGCCGCGCACCTTACCTCGACCAGCTCGCCGGACCAGGCGTGTCGACCCTGCGGTAGCGCCTTCAGGGAACCTCGGCCTGAACCACCGCCGCCAACCGGTCGCCGACCTGCCGGTACAGACCGCGCCACGGGCTCCGCCCGGCTCGCGGACGAAGTCTTCGCAGCTGGTAGGCGCCCTGCACAGCACTGGTGTGTCGGTACCAGAGAGCCGGCCCGATCCCTGCAGCTTCGCCAGGCCATGTAGAGGGCGTGTCGTTCGTCTGCCGACAGCTTGTCAAGCTCCCGCTCAGCATCGGGTCGTCTCCGATAGGTCCATCGTGAGTCCTGATTCGGCCTACCGGGTCGAGCACGAGCGGACCCGGTTCGCGAACGACGTGGCGATCCGTGTCCTGACCTACCGCACCCAGCACGGTCTGACCAGAGCGCATTCGACCAACTGGTCGGCCTACGCCAGCCACACGTGGCCCGGTTGGAGTCCGGCGAACACGAACCCTCACTCTCCACCCTGGCGCGACTGGCCGCGGCGCGGGGCGTCGAGTTCACCGTCGACATCAACCCCGCCGGGGTGCAGCTCCGTGACAGCGCGTAACTCAGATCGAGATCCTCGATCGCGGAGACTGGCACGCAGTCCGGACACCTCACGCCGTCGCAAGCCAAGCTCGTACTAGCGCTCTCGCCTGATCCGTCTCACCAAGCCATCCCCGGCGGACACACCGGCAAGCCTGTCGCGGGCGGCGTCGACTACGTCTGACCGGTGGTCGAACCCGGTTTGGGTGTGGACTGCGCAGTAGCGCCCCGGTGCGGCGGTCAGGGTGTCGGTAGGCGGACACGATGCGCTGGTAGGTGCCCCAGGTCGCGTCGACCGCAGCGTGCTTATCGGCGGCGAATACGCTGGTGAGTCGGGTGTGTTGGCGGTCGCCGAGCAGGCCGACGCCGGTGCGCAGCACTCTGCTGATGCCGTAGAGCGGATCACCGACCGGCCGCGGTGCCCGCAGGTGTCTTGCTGGACGCGTTGGCGGCATCGGTCCAGCGCATCGCCAGCCAAGGCGACAACGTGAAACGGGTCCATCACCGCGACTGCATCGGGGATTTCTTCGGCCGCGGCGGTCTTGAAGCCGGTGAAGCCGTCCATGGCCACGTTCTCGATCCCGTCGCGGAACGCTGGTGTCTGGGCCTCGAGCCAGTTCTTGAACACCTGCTTGGATCGGCCTTCGACCATGTCCAGCAGTCTCGACGGTCCGGTGCCGTCGCGGACCGGGGTGAGGTCGATCATGACGGTGACGAACTTGTCCCCGTGGAGGGTGTGGCGCCACGCGTGCTCATCACGCACGAGCCTAGGGCGCAACCGCGGTCTTCGAGGATCGGTGGCGGCCGGTGGCATTCGGCCGATCAGGCGCGGTCGTGGAGAGTGACCCGGTAGCCGTCGGGGTCGGCGAAGGTGAATGTCCGACCGAAGGGGCCGTCGATCGGTGCGGAGACGATGGTGTGACCGTCGGCGACGAGAGCATCGTGAATGGCCTGGACACCTGTGGCGTGGAGCCAGATCGCGGCGCCGATGCCGGGCTGAGCAACGGATGCGAGATCGGTGCCGGGAACGACGTCCCGGAGTGCGAACGCGATCGGCTTCGTCTCGAAGACGACGGCGTGCGGAGGTCCGGCCTTCGAGTGGACGAGGCCTAGGTACTGCTCGTAGAACGCCTGCGAAGCGTCGAGGTCGCGCGCTTGGAGGGAGATGAAGTCGGGGCCGGTGGCGGGCATCATGGTGCTCCTTCTTTTCGTGTCAACTTTCTGACACAGACCACTCTATGTCAGAATGCTGACATGAGTCAAGACGGTGTCGGCGTCGACCTGGAGACGTCATTGGGCTACCTGCTCAAAGAGGCGTCGAGTGCCCTCCGCGCGGCCATGGAGGAGGTGCTACGGCCGCTCGGGATGAGCGTGACGCACTACTCCTGCCTCGAGCTGCTGGCTCAACGACCGGGCTTGTCGAACTCCGAGCTCGCGCGGGGCGCGTTCGTGACACGGCAGTCGATGAACGTGCTGCTCCACGCCCTGGAACGAGAGGGCTACGTGACCAGGCCTGCGGAGGCACCCGTTGGGAAGGTTCTTCCCGCGCGGCTCACGCCTCGCGGCCGACGGAGCCTGGAGAAGGCGACCGTAGCGGTCCGGTCCGTCGAGGTCAGAATGCTGGCCGGCATAACCGAGACCGAGCAGTCGGGCGCGTTCCGGATCCTGCAGAGCATGATCCATTCCCTGCGCGATGGCAACGACGGTGCGTAGCTCGTTCCCCGGCGCACGTCTCGTCGCGCCCGGATAGGAGTGCAGCCGAGCGTGAAAATCCGTGCAGGCGACTACACCCGCATCTGCGATGAACAAGATAGTGGCGAAGAAACTGCGTCAACTACCGCCGAAAGTCACACCACCATAAGACGTGCCAACCTCGGGGTTGAGGAACAGTGGAACCGTGGTTAGCGGTGAGAATGATCTTGTGCGTGGCGGCCGCTGAGCCTTGGGTGGCGACCGAAGCGCAGCTACGGTCGTGATCCATGCCGGTGGAGTTCCTCAGCGACGAGCAGGTCGCCGTGTACGGGAGCTTTGTCGGCGAGCCCGCATTGGCCGAGGTGGAGCGGTTCTTCTATCTCGATGATGGCGATCGGGACCTGGTTGCGAAGCGCCGATCGGATTCTCATCGGCTGGGTTTCGCGGTGCAGTTGGGCACGGTGCGGGCCGTAGGCCGGTTCCTGGAAGATCCGCTGGACGTGCCTTGGGTCGCGGTGGAGTTCTTGGCGGGCGTGCTCGATATCGCGGATCCCTCGTGCGTGAAGAGGTATCTCGACCGTCCGCAGACGGCTTACGAGCACACGTGGGAGATCCGGGACCGGTATGGCTACCGCAACTTCGACGACGCCGTTGTCGCGGAGGGGTTTGCGCGGTTCCTGGATGGTCGGGCGTGGACGCACGCTGAGGGGCCGTTCGCGTTGTTCGAGCACGCGGTGAACTGGCTGCG
>JBOHEL010000230.1:0-7809 GCA_050700995.1 Sciscionella sp.
GTTCAGCCACCAGTCCGATGAGCAGATCCCATGGTCGGCGAACGCTGCCCGCACGTCGACGAAGTCGAAGCCTGCATTGGCGGCTTCCTTCGCTATCTGATCGTCAAGAGCGTCCGCAGCGTTGTTGACGTCGGCTCGCGATGCGTCACCGATCCCGATGTGACATGAGCCACCGAGGGTGTACAGCCTCGGGTAGCCGAGCACCACCACATGCGCGGCAGGTGCTTTCGCATGAATCTGCGCGTAGACCTGATCCAGCTTGCCCGGCAAGGTGGTGTGGACGTAGTTGATCGCTTTCGTGGTCGCGCTGTCGCACGCCGAACTACCACCGATCGAACCGATCACGCAGGTCTCCATTACGCTGGTGAAGCCGGCATCGTTGCCACCGACAGTGATCGTGACGAGGTCGGTGGCGGCGTCGAGCGCGGAGAGCTGGCTGGAGATCACCGAGGCTGTGGTCGCACCGGAACATGCCACGAAATCGAACGAGCCTGGTTTGTGCTCCGCGTTCCACAGCGCGGCGTACGCGTGGGGGCTGCGCTTGCATCCACCGCTGGACGGATCATAGTCGCCCGTACCGACACCGGAAGAATACGAATCCCCCAATGCCACATACTCCGTGGCATTGCTGGCCGCAACCGCCGGAAGAGTGACGGACAAGGTCGCTGTGACACCGAGCGCGAGAGCGCCTGCAAGAATTCGAGCTGCGCGCATGTTCGTCGTCTCCTCCGCGATCGCCGGATGACCATCCCCGGCAATCACACCAATAATGCGCGAGAAAGAGAAGGCATTAGTTAAGTGTTAACGCGTCGGCCGCCGTGTGTATCGCCGCGCGGGCACCGGCCCATGGTCTAAGGACGCCGATCTTCCCAAACTCTAGGAACGCAGGCGGTCCGAGAGGTTAGACTCAGCCTGTGCAGTTCGCCGCCACAGCAACCACCGATGAGCAGCCGACTCGCCGGGACCAGATCCTGGCCGCGGCCGCCGAGTTGTTCTCGCGGCATGGCTTCCACGGTGTGGGCATCGACGACATCGGTGCCGCCGTCGGTATCTCCGGCCCCGCGCTGTACAGGCATTTTCGCAGCAAGGACGCGATGCTCGGCGAGATGCTCACCTCGATCAGCGAGGTGCTGTTCTCCGGTGGGCGGGCTAGGATGGCCGACGCCACCGCGCCGCGGCACGCGCTGAGAGAACTCGTCTACTTCCACGTGGACTTCGCGCTGGAGAACCCCGCGCTGATCACCGTGCAGGAACGCAACTTCGCCAACCTCACCGACCCGGACCGACGCCAGGTACGCGCCTTGCAGCGGCGCTACGTAGAAATCTGGGTCGATGCCATCCGCAAGGCGGTGCCCGGCACCGACGAGCCGACGGCAAGAGCCGCGGCACACGCGGTATTCGGGCTGATCAACTCCACCCCACACAGCTCATACCTTGACCACGAGCAGATGGCCGCACTGCTGCGCGGCATGGCACTGTCCGCACTGACCGCGCCGAGCGCGCTCGACGGCACGCCCTAGGTTGTCGTGCAGGACACTATCGAGGCTCTCAGTACTCGCCCGCCTCCGCGGGCGGCATGTTCCACCTGCTCTCGATGCGCGCGAACCGCCAAACCGCGAGTCCAACCAACCAAGTGAGCACGAACAACCCCACTATCAGGTACCCGACATAGTTCAGGTCGAGACCGCCCACCCACCCCAACGGACCATCCCTGACCGCCAGCCTGTCCGCGAGCAGTTGCAACAGTTCCACCGCGCCGATCGCCAGGGCCACGGCCACGGACAGTCCCGTGACGGTCATGTTGTAGAAGACCTTGCGCACCGGCTTGGCAAACGCCCACCCGTACGCGAAGTTCATGAAGCACCCGTCAATGGAATCCAGCAGGCTCATCCCCGCCGCGAACAGCACGGGCAACGTCAGGATCGCCCACCACGGCAGATTGAACGCTGCCGCTCCGCCCGCGAGTACCAGCAGGGACACCTCGGTCGCGGTGTCGAAGCCCAGTCCGAACAGCAGCCCGAGCGGGTACATCTGCCAGGGCTTGCGCACCGCTTTGGTCACCGCCGACAACCAGCGGTTCATGAAACCCCGCTCGGCAAGGCGCCGCTCAAGCTCCTGCTCGTCGAACTCGCCGTGGCGCATCCGGCGAAAAACCCGCACAATGTGTCGCAACGACACCAGGTTGATCACGCCGATGAGCAGCAGGAACACCCCGGACACCAGCAATCCGATCATGCTCGTCACGCTGTGCAGGCCGGAGGCACCGTTCTCGACCTGCCCCGCCAGCGCGCGCACGCCGAAGCTGAGCAGCACACACAGCCCGAACACGATCGAGGAATGCCCCAGCGAGAACCAGAATCCCACCGACACCGGACGTTTACCTTCGGTCATCAGCTTCCTGGTGGTGTTGTCGATCGCCGCGATGTGATCGGCATCGAACGCATGCCGCATCCCCAGTGTGTACGCGGTCAAACCCAGACCGACACCGAAGACCCCGGCATCCTGTCCAAGGCCGTAGTGATGCGGCACCACCGCCAGCAGCAAGGTCCCCCAACCCACCACGTGCAGCAGCGCGATGAAACCAGCCATGCCTGCGACGCTGGTCCACCCTTTCCTGCCGAGCACGATCGGGCGGGCACCAAGCGCTGCCATCACTACCTCCAGCTGCCGACGCGATATCACCCAACAATCGCCCCATTGTGGTACCTGCAACCTGCTGGCAACAAGCCCCCAAGTGGGGGTGAGACATATCTGGCATCGAAGCCATGGCCCTCGGCTGGCCGGATCATTCCGCACTCGGCTGTAGACGTCGTGGTGTTGGCGCGCTAAGGATGGAAGTGTGCGACCGGCTGCGGGCGACGAGCCCGAGAACGATCCAGCGCGGCGGCGGCTCAAGCAAGCCGCCGCCAGTGCGTTGACCGCCGCCAACGCAGGCAAGGACGCCACCGCCGTCGAGGCTTTGATCGACTTCGTGGTCGAGTCCCACGACGGCCACGGCGATGCCCGCGACCTCATGCTCCTGCTGTTCGCCGAATGCAGCCAGATGGTGGGCACTCTCGGAGCGGGCGGCGACACCGGGATCAAGATGCAGGTCTTCGACTCAACGGGTCAGGAGCTCACGATCGATGAGGCCGATCCGCCGGTGCGTACCGCGGTGCGCACGCTGCTCGCCGAGGTGCACGGGGACGCCGACGCGGCCGCCGAGCAGGTCGAGATCGCCCTACACCAGGCCGAGCCCGCCGAGGTCGCCAGCGTGATCCTGCAGGCGCTGCGATGGACGATCCGGTTGTCGGACGAGTGCGCGGAGCGGGCACTGCCGACCCCGGAATGGATCGCCACAGCCCTGGACGGCTAGTGCCCTGAGGACACTAGGGCAGGTGCGGTGCGAGCACCCCCGCGCCGGCCATGATTCCGGATCAGCCTCCACTGCCGTAGGGCTGCGTGAGGATCTCCAGGTGGTGGCCGTCCGGGCTGCGGAAGTACACACCTCGCCCGCCGTCCCGAGTGTTGATCTCTCCGGGGCGCTCGGCGTGAGGATCGGCCCAGTAATCGATGTCTCGCTGCTGGATACGGCCGAAGACCCGGTCGAACTCGGCTTCGCTCAGCAGGAACGCATAGTGCTGCGGGTGGACCTCCCCATCGGTGGTGGCGAAATCCAGGCTCATCGAGTTGGCAAGCTCGACAACCTCGAACGGCCCGAACGCCTTGGGTTCGGCCAGCCCGAGCAGGTCAGCCAGGAATCGCGCACCAGCCACCTTGTCCACGCTAGCCACGATGGTGTGATTCAGCTCGACAGCCATGGCCCTCACGCTACCCCGATACCGTTGCGCATCTGAGTTCGTGATGACCGTTCGATCCGACGCGTGGTACGGGGGCGGCACAGCCGCGCGGACTGCCGGACGGGATGCGAGGGCGGGGCGCCGCGTGTCAGGATCGGCACGCCCTTGCACCCGCGTCGAGGTGGTTGTCACGATGTCGAGCGTCGATCAGTTCCGCCAAGAGGTGGTGCCGCAGCCGGTGCTTACACCGCTGACCGGATCGGCGATCTTCCTGGTGCTCACCGTCGAGCCAGGCGGCGAGGCGCAGGTACGCGACGTGCTGGCCGACCTGGCGGGGTTGCAACGCTCGGTGGGCTTCCGGCGCCCCGAGGGTGGCCTCGCGTGCGTGGCGGGCATCGGATCGGCGGCGTGGGACCGGCTGTTCTCCGGTCCGCGCCCGGCCGGGCTGCATCCGTTGCCAGAGTTCACCGGCGCCCGTCACCGTTCGGTGTCGACGCCTGGCGACCTGCTGTTGCATATCCGCGCAAGGGAAATGTATCTGTGCTTCGAGCTGGCCGGGCAGGTCATGCGGCGGCTGCGGAGTGCGGTGACGGTGGCCGACGAGGTCCACGGCTTCAAGTACTGGGACGAGCGCGACCTGCTGGGTTTCGTCGACGGGACGGAGAACCCGGCTGGCGTTGCGGCGCGTACCGCGGTGGAGGTCACCGCGGAGCAGGATCCGCACTTCGCAGGGGCCAGCTATGCCGTGGTGCAGAAGTACGTGCACGACCTGGCGGCGTGGAACACCTTGCCGACCGAGGAGCAGGAAAGGGCGTTCGGCCGCAGCAAGCTGACCGACATCGAGATGGCAGACGAGGTCAAGTCGTCCAACTCGCACGTCGCGCTGAACACGATCACCGATCCGGATGGCACCGAGCGGAAGATCGTGCGCGACAACATGCCCTTCGGGGAGTTCGCGAGTGGACTGTTCGGCACCTACTACATCGGCTACACCAGCGATCCGCAGGTGATCGAGCGGATGCTCGACAACATGTTCGTCGGGTCGCCGCCAGGCAACTACGATCGGATCCTGGACTTCTCGACCGCGGTCACCGGAACCCTGTTCGCGATACCCACCGCCGACTTCCTCGCCGACTTGCCACCCGCGCCCGACCGCGCGATGGAGGCTCGGCCAACCGGAACGTCGCTGGGTATCGGCAGCCTGAAAGGAAATCCGACGCCGTGAACAACCTGCATCGCGAGCTGGCCCCACCTCGGACCGACCGCCATGGCACCGACGATGGTGATCGCCGAGGTTGCCACGATGCCTACCCGCGTGCGCACGCGTAGCCCGTCCAGCAGGGCATGCCGTTTGCCGCCGTCCGGCGCTGCGGCGTCCCAGTCCGGCGCCAGCCGCCCCACCGCTGCGGGCGCCCGGCTAGCATCGCGGAGGTGCGGACTGCGGCGGGCGTTGTGCTTGTGGGTGGGCGTTCCTCGCGGATGGGTGAGCCGAAGGCCGCGTTGGCGTGGCACGGCGCGACGTTGCTGTATCGCACGGCGGCGTTGCTGGCCAGAACGGTCGACGGCCCGGTGGTAGCGGTGGCCGCGCCCGAACAGGTGCTGCCCGCTCTTCCCGAGGGTGTGCGAGTGGTCCGGGACCCTGTCGAGGGGCTTGGGCCGATGCAGGGCATCGCCGCGGGGCTCGCGGCAGTGGCCGACCGTGCCGAGGTGGCGTTCGCCTGTTCCACGGACATGCCGTTCCTGCATCCGGCGTTCGTCCGGCGTGTGCTGCGCGGCCTTGCCGATCCCGGGGTCGATATGGCGATGCCGGTGGCACGTGGTTTCCGGCAGCCACTGGCGTCCGGCTACCGGACCGCGCTGGCCGAGCTGATCGCGAAACTCATCGCCGAGGGCGACCTTCGTCCTGGCATGCTCTTCAAGCACTGCAACGTGAAGCAGATCGACGACGCGCGGCTACTCGCTGACCGCGACCTCGCGCGGCACGACCCGGAGCTTGAGTCCGTCGTCAACGTCAACACGCCCGAGGAGTACAAAGCGGCACATGAGCGTCCCGCCGCCGAGATCGTCGTCGAGTGTTTCGGCGCGCTGGCAGGCGGCGGCAGGCACCGTCCGGCCAGCGTCAGGGCCGCCACCCTCGGGGCCGCGGCGGCCTCGGTCGGTCTCACGCTGGACCGTCACGTGGTGGCCGCGCTCAACGGCGACAAGATCACTCGTGACGCTCGACTACCCCTGGTAGCTGGAGACACCGTCTCCTTCCTTTCTGCGGACGCCGGAGGCTGAGCGACCCACCACGGTGGGCATACAGTCGGGGTATGGCCCCTGGTGGTTTCTTCGGGCGGGCGCTGATCGTCGAGGTCAGCGGCCGTGCGGCGACCGGTGCGCCGTTGCGGCTCGACGAACGGGTGCTGCGGTCCTATCTCGGCGGCGTCGGCCTCGGCACCTGGCTACTGCACCGCCTCGCGCCGCCGATGGTCGATCCGCTCGCACCGGAAGCTCCGCTGGCGTTCGTGTTCTCCTCGCTGGTAGGGACTCCCCTGACGACCAGCGCGAAGTTCGCCGTAGTGGCCAAGTCGCCGCTGACAGGGCTGCTCACCGACGCACTCGCGTCCAGCCAGTTCGCCATCTCCGGCAAGCTCACCGGCCACGACGCGATCGTCATCCGCGGCCACGCCGCGGAGCTGTCGGTGCTGCTCATCGACGGTGATGGTGTGCGCATCGAACCGGCGCCGGAACTGGCCGGGTCATCTGCCGCGGCGGCCGAGACGGCCGCGAGGGAACGATTCGGTCGCGGCTGGCGCACCGCAGCCATCGGCCCGGCCGGTGAGCGTGGTGTGCGGTACGCCACGATCAGCCACGACGGCAGGCACGCTGGCAGGGGCGGCCTCGGCGCCGTGCTCGGCGCGAAGAACATCAAGGCGGTACTGGTGCGGGCCGCGACGAAGGTCGCCGTTGCCGACCAGGCCGGTGTCCTCGCCGCCGCCCGTGACCTGCGCAAGCGCAGCTTCGGGCCTGCCACCGCGAAGTACCGGGAGCTCGGCACGCTGGCGAACCTGCTGGCCTTCAACGCGGTCAGCACCCTGCCCACGCGCAACTTCACGGCCGCCACGTTCGACGCAGCGCCCAAGCTTGCGGCCGAGGAGCTGCACGAGATGCGCGGCGTGGCCCGCAACAGCTGCGCTTCCTGCTCCATCGGCTGCGAGCACATCTACTCCCGCAAGGGCGGCGGCAGCCAGCGCATGGAATACGAGAACGTGTTCGCGCTCGGCCCGCTCTGCGGTGTCTCCGACCCCGACGACGTGTTCGCCGCAAGCGCGCGCTGCGACGAACTGGGCATCGACACCATCTCCGCGGGCGGCACCATCGCTTGGGCCATGGAGTGTGTCGAGCGTGGGCTGATCGATGCGCCGTGGCTGCGGTTCGGGGACGGCGCGGCGCTGCTGCGCGCGCTGGACGCCGTCGGCACCCGCGCCCCAGGCATCGGCGAGCTACTTGCGCAGGGCTCACGCAGGGCCGCCGAGACTGTCGGGCACGACTCGATCGACTTCGCCGCACAGGTCAAGGGGCTGGAACTGCCCGGCTACGAGCCACGCAGCCTGCAGTCCATGGCGCTCGGCCTCGCGGTGAACGCGCGGGGCGCCGACCACAACAGGTCAGGAGCTTACGAAGCCGACCTCTCGGGCGAGCTGGACCGCCTCGACGGCGGCGCGGCCCACGTCGCCGCCGCGATCGGCACCGAGGACCGCGCGGCCGTGATGGACTCGATGATCCTCTGCAAGTTCCTGCGTGGCGTCTTCGCCGAGCCCTTCACCGAGTGGGCCACGCTGCTGCGCCTGGTCACCGGCTGGGAGGTGGATGCCGATGAGCTGCGGACCACCGCACGGCGGATCGTACGGGCGAAACGCGCGTTCAACCTGCGCGAAGGCGCCACCTCGGCCGACGACTGGCTGCCCGCCCGGATTCTGCGGACACCGTTGGAGCTGGGCTCGGGCCGCACCGCCTCGCTCAGCGCCGACCGGTTGCGCGCCATGAT
>JBOHEL010000231.1:0-7800 GCA_050700995.1 Sciscionella sp.
CGCAGCACCGGTCCAGTCGGGATTGCAGGCGTAGTCGTGACGTCGTCTCGATCCACCCGTGCGCGGTCACGACGAGAGGGGGCTGACTCCAGCGGCGCGACATCGTCCGCATGGCGGCCACGAGGTAGTTCGCCTCGTATCCGTGGGTGTGGATGAGCGTGATACCGCGCTGGCGGGGTAGGTCGAGGTAGCGGTCGAGGCGGAACAGACCCGGGCTGAGCACCTCAAGATCGGCCTGATGCAACCGTTTCAGGTAGTCGTCGCCAGCGCGGGGGGTCAGAATCAAGGGCCGGTGACTGCCGGAACGTTGCTGCGCGGCGGCTAAGTCCAGGACGTGCAGGTCCGCGCCGCCGATAGCACCTTCCCGTTGCGGCACGATCACATGCAACACCCGGTGAGCTGGCGGGAGGTGGCGTCGCGGGGTCACGCCGGCTCAGCGGCCGACGCGATGATGCTGGCGAGTTCGCTCCAGGTGTCGGCCAGTACGTCTGCCGCCAGATCCCATGAGGGCAGATGCCGGGCGGCGTGGACGGCGCGGGAGCGCTGCCGGTCCCGTTCCTGGGGACAGATGAGGAGGCGGGCGCAGGCTTCGGCGACGGCGGGCGCGTCAGCGCATTCCACCACGGCATCGGGTGGTAGATGCCGCAAACCTTGCAGCGCAATCGGGGTCGCGACGACCGCGCAGCCGCGGGCGAGTGCTTCGAGGACTTTGACCTTGACCCCGCCACCTATCGCGAGGGGGCATATCACCACGTGGGCTGCGTCGAGCCAGGGAGCCACGTCGGGGACCCAGCCCGTCACGGTCACGCGGGGCTCACGGTGACCGGCCTTCACCAACCATGCAGGTGGATCAGCCCCCACGATCGCCAGGGTTGCGTCGGGGCAGCGGCGCAGAATCCGGGGAAAGATCTCCGCGAGAAGCAGCCGGGCGGCGTGCAGATTCGGCTCGTATCCCAGGTTGGAGATGAACAACAGGCGGGCCGACTCACCGAGGGCTGCATCCAGCGTGCCCAATTCCGTGCCGAGGTGGTCAGCCCCATTGGGCAGGCACCGCACGTCCGCATCGGGAACCGCAGCGCTGATCGCGTCCGCGTCCTCGGTGGTGACCGCCCCGACGATGCGAACCCGGCGCCAGGAGGTCAGCTCGTCGCTGCGGGTGCGAGCGCCCTCCCAAAGCAGGGTGGCACGCTCGGCTGGTGCCGGGCACCGCGCCGCTCGCTGCTCGAACAGCGCGGATTCGATGTTGTGTTCGACCAGCAGCGCTGCAGGCCGAACCCGCTCGGGTACCAGTCCAAGCAGGTAATGGCCTTCCACATGCATGACCATCGCTGGTTGCCGAAGGCGGTAGGTCAAGTAGTCGCGCGCTGCGGGCGCGGCGTGCCGCTGAGTGAGTGGGCCAGCATGATCTTGCTCCATAGCCTGGGCAGCGAAGATTCGGGCGCGCAGGCCATGACGAGTTGCGTCCTCGATGTGGCGACGGTCGAACTCGGGCACCTTGGACACGGCCACGACTTCGATATCGAAGCGCGCGGAAAGCCGCTGCAGGAGCTGGGCCTCCCGGACGCGACCGCCGCTGCGGGCCGGCCACGGTAGATGGTGTGTCAGGAACAGCACGGGCGGGCGAGTGGAGGACGACACCGGACGAACGTTAACTTGCCGCGCGTGAGAGGGGGACACGTCGATGTCCGGCGGACTTAGGCTGCGGCTGTGGAGTTGCCAAGGTTTCCGGATCCCCACCCCGACAATCTGGCGGCCGCGCTGGCCCGAATCGAGCCCGATGATGTTGTTGTGGACATCGGCGGTTGGTGGAAGCCGCTCAACCGCGCCGACCACATCGTGGATCTACTGCCCTACGAGACCCGGGCTGGGGGTGGGCAGCTCGGCCCCGGTCCGGAGCGATACACACGCCAAACCTGGCACCAGTTCGACCTCTGCGAGACGCCCTGGCCGTTCGCCGATGGCACCTTCGACTTCGCCTACTGCGGCCAGACCCTGGAAGACATCAGGGACCCGATCGGCGTCTGCAAGGAGCTGAGTCGAGTCGCGCGGCGCGGTTACGTTGAGGTTCCTTCGGCCTGGATCGAGTGCACGTACGACGTCGATGTCGGACCGCTCACGCACCGCTACCCTGGCTATGAGAAGCACCGATGGATCGTCTTGGGCGAGGACGGGGAGCTGCTGTTCATCCCCAAACAGGTCTGGTTCTGCTTGATCGAATTCATTCCCCGGGACATTGCCTTGAAGTGGCGGACCGACCAGCGCCTCTGGACTACCGCCGTGCATTGGGAGAACGCGATCCGCGCCCGTGAGCTGGCATTCTCGGGGCAAGAGGAGATCATCCCGATGCTGCAGGAGTACTTCGACCAGTTCGATTACAGCCCCTACCGTCCCAGCGCGTGACCCGCGTCATCGCGCTGGGTTCCGTGGGCGAGGCGCAGGATGTGGCCCAGGAGTGGGGACGCCTGCATGCCGGCGGGTCCAGTGACATCTTCACCTCACCTGCGTGGTGCCTGGCCAGTTGGCGCGCTTTTCCTGATCTTGGCACACCTCTGCTGTTGATCGCTCTGGACGGTGTAGGAGTACTCCTCGGTGCCCTCCCGCTCACCAACGGTCCGCGCGGCTTGACGTGGGCGGGCAGCCCGCTGGGCGACGAGCACGACGTGCGGGTTCGCCACGACCACCCCGCGCTGGGTGCGGTTTCAGCATTGCTGCGAGCGATTACCCGAATGGGGGATCCGGGCAGGACTGTGCTGGAGGATGTGCGGCCCGGGGGCCTTCTTGTGCGTGCCGCGATCACCCGAGCCGGGTGTCCAGCCCCGCTGATACACCTGAACGACTCTGACCCGGACTTCGGTGCACTCGGCTGCATTCCAGGGTGGTCGCGCAAGCGACGGCGCGCACTGCGCAGCGCACGGCGCGGACTGGAGGACTCCGGGAAGGTCACGGTGGAGCGCTTGGCCAACCAAGTGGAACTTGCTGCCGCCCTGCCCGGCTTCGCTCGGCTCCGGATGGCTGCGTGGGCGGCTCGCGGACGGCTCTACGAGCTGCCACTTATGGACCGGCACCCCCGATTCCCCGAGTTCCTCGCCAACGCTGGCAGTCACCTCGCCGCCGAGGGACGTTGCATGCTCTTGCGCTTGAATCTCAACGACGAGCCGCTCGCGCAGGCGCTATTCTTCCAGACCCCGGGCGTCGACCTGCTCTACATGAGCACCTACCAGCCGATGGCGGCCCGACACAGTCCAAGTCATCTGCTGCTGGCAGAGGCCGCCCGGATGGCCGTGGCAGTCGGCGTTCGTGTCATTGAGCTGGGCCGAGGCGACGAGCCGTACAAGTTCGCCCTGGGAGCACAAACCCGGTACCTCCGCAACGTCGTACTGGCGCCGTGAGGCCGCCCGGTTCGCCTGCCACCGGTACCGTGACTGGCTATGGGACGTGTGGAGCATCGGAAGCGGGGCACTGATCCGCAGCGGCGGGCGGGCGCACCGGGCTTCTTCGCGACCACGTTGCCCGGGCTCGGCAGGTTGCTTCGCCAAGAGATCACCGCTCATCCGGATCTCGAACCGCTTGATGAGCTTGGCAACGATGGCCGGGCCGACATCGTCTTCTTCCGCATGCATCGCGGCGCAAAGCCGGACCTCGCCACGCTTCGACTCGCCGAGGATGTGTTCGTTACGCTCGCGCGCACCACGAGTGGCCCACCCCGGCGCGTCGCCGACTCGCTGGTGACCAGGACCGACCTGGAACGCGGCCTGTCGGTGTGGACCCGCTTCGCCCGGCACCTGAACTCCTCGATGACCTACCGGGTGATCGCCCGGGTGGTCGATGAGGGCCGCTTCAAGCGCACCGAGCTTCGTGACGCGATCACTATCGCAGTTGCTGGTCAGCGACCGCGATGGCGGGTGGAGGACCCGGCTGAGTTGGAGCTGTGGGCGCTCGAATACCAGCGGGCGGCCTTCGTTGCCGGGCTGCGACTGTCCGACAAGCGAATGCGGCAGCACGGCGACGGTCGGACCACCGAGCGGCGCGGAGCGCTACGTCCCGTGGTCGCCGCCGCCATGATCCGACTCGCCGGGGAGTCCCCCGGACGCATGCTCGACCCGTGCTGCGGGTCAGGGACATTCCTGGAAGAGGCGCTCTCGGTGGGCTGGGAGGCAGTCGGCTCGGACCTGGACCCGGAGGCTGTCGCGACCGCCCGCGAGAACGTGCCCCGGGCCGTGGTGGAACAGGCCGACGTGCAGAAACTGCCCCATGACGACGCCGCCTTCAACGCTGTGGTGTCGAACCTACCGTTCGGACGGCAATTTCAGGTTGCGGATCCGGCCCGGTGGCTGAGGCGCGCCTTGACCGAAATGGCGCGGGTCACGCGCCCGGGTGGGCACGTGGTGGTCCTGGTCCCGCCGCCCGTTCCCCGTAGCCTCAGCGGTCTCAACCTGGCCAGCAGCTACCCGCTGCGGCTGCTCGGTGTCTCCACCCGGATCTGGGCCTTCGACCGCGACCAAGTACAGCAAGGCGCCCCCGCGCCACATCACCAGGATGCTGCACCCGCGCACTCGTGAGGACCAGCGTCACCCTGGTCGCCTCCGGTGCGGACGCGAATAGTGCAGTGGGCGGCCGCATCGGGGCCTTCGCCAGCGGGCTCACCCGGCGCGGTTGGGACGTCACAATCATCGACCCGCCGTTGCCGCCCACCGCCCTACTCGACCGCCTGCTCACGCGCGCTCCCGCGGTCCTGCGCTCGGCGCTGGAAGACGCCGGAGTCGAGGGCGACGTCCAACCCGGGGCAGGATGGGGCGCACGCCACGCGCTACGCAGTGTGGTTGGCGACGTAGCCGTGGTTTCGGTGCCGCCGTTCTCCCTGCTCTGGGCCGCTGCGGTCACGCTGGACCCACGAGTGCCCCTCGTCGTGGATTACCGCGACCCATGGAGCGCCCGCCACCACCCGCCACTACTCACCCGAGCGACCAGGCCGATCGAGCGATACGCCCTACGACGGGCCGCCGCAGTGACCTATGCCGGTGGGTCCGCGCTCGGCGACTTGCTCGTCCAACATCTGCAAATCACGCCGAACCGGGTGATCTCGATACCCAACGGCTCCGACCCTGCCGACGTCGAGGGCCTGCCCGAGGTGCCGCTCCGCCCGGAACGTAACGGACAACCCCTGGACCTCGTGATGAACGGCTACTGGTACGGGCGCAACGGGCCAGGAATCCTCCTTCACGCGCTGCAGCGTGTCGGACCAGCAGTCGCCAAACTCACCGTCATCGGAGGGGTATCGCCTCCCATCGCAGCCCAATTACGCAGCGCCACCGGCCAGGCGCTCGTGCCCCACACCGCAGGATCACGCCGAGAACTCTACGAACGACTCCACCAAGCCGACGCCGCGCTCGTCACCACGGACAACGCCAGCGCCACCGAGTCGCGGATCCCCGCAAAGATCTACGACTACCTCGCGACGGGCGTTCCTGTCATCGCAGTCTGCCCACCCGGCGCAGCGCTCCTCCAAATTCCCGAGGCGCAGCGCGTCCACCACGTCCATCACAAGGACGTCAACGGCCTTGCCACGCTGCTCCGCAGCACGATGCGAGACCGCACCGTCCTTCGCCCTGGAATACTTCGCGCCGGACCTACCCGGGAGCAGGGCGTCGCAACGCTCCACACGCTGCTCCACCGCCTCGTACAGCAACCCTGACAATGAGTCATCCCAGGGGGTTTACGCCGCTGCAAACGACTCGAGTCGGTGGGTGCTAGCGGGGTGCTGGGGGCGTTCGGGAGCGACCGCGAGGCAGGCAGGGGTACCCCACCCGGGGCGCTGATGGGGGCTGTTTTCGGGGTCGTGGTGCTGGTCTGCCTCGCTCGGGTTGTCTGCCTCACCGCAGGTCAGGTGCGGGGCAGTGGCCGGGCATGGGGGTGAGGCATGTGCCCCGGCGGGGGGCCAGTGCCTCACCCCCATGCCTCAGCTCGGGCCGGTCGGGGATCGCTCGGATTCGGGCGCCCGAGTGTCGAGTGCGGCGGTGAGATCGGCGGCCACAATGACCCGTTGACCGGGTTGTCCGTCGAGCCTGCGTTTCTTGACCTCGACCCCCTGCTCGTCTAGCGCGGTGGCGAACTGCTGGGCCGACCAGCCGTCATAAGCGGGTTCCCAGCGGGCGCGCAGTTGGTGGAGTACGTCGGCGGAGCGCAGCTTGTCGTGACCGTCCAGCACAGCAGCAACATTGGTCAGGAGGTCCCGGGCGGGTTCGGGGTCGGTGGGTTGGGCGTTGGTGATGGTCCGGCCGGCGCGGAACGATCACGCCTGCGGTGTTGGAGAGCTAGGATCTGCTCTTGTGTCCGATCTGTCTGATCTTGAGCTGCTCGCTGTGCCGGGTATGTGCGCCGCCTTGGCCAGCCGTGACATCAGCACGGTCTATCGGCTCCTGACCCAAGCGGGGGTGACCCAGCGGGTGATCGCGCAGGCGACGGGGCAATCCCAAAGCGAGGTCTGCGAGATTTTGCAGGGTCGCCAGGTGATGGGCTACGACGTGTTGGTGCGCATCGCGGCCGGGTTGGGGGTGCCTCGCGAGGCGATGGGACTTGGCTACGGCGCCTACGCTGAGGACAGCGCCGATGAACCGGGAGAGGAGGCCGAGTCCGACGTGCTGCGACGGCAGTTCTCCCACCTGCTCGCGCTAGCTGGCGCGGCGGCTTTCGGGGCGACCGTCCCCGGGGTGGGTGAGCTGCTGAACGACTCGTCGCCGCCCGGTCTGCGCATGGACACGCCGTCAAGGATCGGGACAACCGATGTCGGGGTGATCCGCAGCTATACCGCGTCACTGGCCACCGCCGCGCGCACGATCGGTGGGCAAGCTCACCCGGCTGCCGCGCTCGCCGAGTGGGCGGATGGCTACCTGCGCGCGGACGCCTCGCCGCCGACTCGTGTCGCTTTGCTGTCTGCGCTCTCACAGCTGCATGTCATCGTGGCTTGGTGTTGTCACGATAGCTACGCGCCCAGGGCCGCCGTCCACCATTTTGGGCAGGCGGTCAAGCTGGCCACCCAGGCCGAAGACAACGTCGCGGCGTCATACGCGCTGCGCCACGCGGCAATGATGTTTCTCGACCGTCGCGAGCCTAACGACGCGCTGAAACTGGTGCAGCTAGCCCAGGTGCACCTCAACGACGCGCCGGGCCAGGACCCGCGAGCGGCCCCGTTGCAGGCCTGGCTTTCCGCAGAAAATGCGCTGGCGCTGGCTGAAATGAGCGGCTCTGACTCAACGGCCAGCCGGGCGAGGTCGCAGCTCGATTGTGCGCGGGATGGGTACGATCCCCCGGGTTCGCATGCGCGGGCTGAGATGGAGCTTCTTGCGGCGCAGGTTCACCTGCGGTTGGGCTCGTTGGACACAGCTGAGGCGATGGCCGCTACTTCGGTACGGACGTTCGGCGTCGACCGCCGGGAGGGCATCCTTGCCGAGATAATCTCCGCATTGCTGCACGTTCAGACCGGTGAACCGGACGGGCTGCCGATGGCGGATTCGGTGGTTTCCGCTACGGCTACATTGCGTTCCGGTGTGGCTCGTGCCGAATTAGCCCCGCTGGCCACCGCGCTGGAGGCCAGACCGAGCTCAGAGCACGCACAGCTTGCCCGGCGGGCACGTCAGATCGCCACAACACGAGTGTGAACCCGAAACGTCGACCCCGGCCGTCGTGGTTGATGTCGATGGCGAGCGCGACGCGCTGGCGCATAGAGGCTGTGTCTTGCCCCCTCACCTCGTGGTACATGAAAGACGCTTGACTGAGACGATGAACGCGATCCCCGCCACCGTC
>JBOHEL010000232.1:0-7795 GCA_050700995.1 Sciscionella sp.
CAGCAGCGCTGCGGGTAGTAGTAGTTGACGCTCTCGAAGGCGATCGGGTTGTGCCCGTTCGGCGTCGAGAGACGGTTGTAGTTCTCCCACCAGGCGCCGTACTTGTCGTACCAACCCGGGTACTTGTACTCGAACCATTCGAAGTCCTTATCGGTCATCGGGTCGATGCGCCAGTAGTTAGCCAGCCACCCGGTCGCGAAGAACTGTGCGGTCTCGTGCACGTAGCCCTTGTTCCAGATCCGGTTCCAGGCTTCCTCAATCAGGTCGTGCGGGATAACAAGGCCGTACTTTTCCAGCGGCACGAGGTAGCTGCGGTAGTAGTCGTCGTAGATCCACCGACGCCACATCTCCGCGTAGCTCTCCCGCTCCTTGCGGCGGTCCTTCGTGCCGTACTCGATGAAGGTTCCGATCGCGGCGTCCACGACGCAGTGGTTGTTCCACCACGCGTAGCGCAGGTCGCGCTCCAGTAGCTGGTGGTTACTCTCGTCGGACAGCGCCATCAGCAGCGTCGCGTAACCGTTGCTGATGTGGCGCGACTCGTCGGACTGCACCGAGTGAAACACCGTCGGCAGCAGGTAGTCGCCGTTGGCCGCCGCCTCGGCGGGCATGGCGACGAACAGCGTGTTGGTAAACGCCGTCTCGGCCACGATGGTCAGGTAAATGCTCGCCGCGGTGATGGCGTCGCCGGTGATGAAGCCCTCGGCGAACTGCCTGCCGATGGTGCCGCAGTAGTCGTTCTGGAAGTTGCGCAGGCTGCTGTTGAAGCCGGCCGGGTCGATGTAATTGTTCATGTAGAGGCGCTTGAGGTTCTGCTGGATCGTCGAGTGCCTGACCTCGTCGATCATTTGAATCGCCTGGCCGTTGTGCAGCTCAGGGTTCGGTACCGTTCTGAAGAGCAACGGCATCGCTCGTGCGGCGGAAATCTCCGGGAGCGGGATGATGCTCAAGAACAGCTTCTGCCATTCCATCCACCGTTCCTGCACCTGGCGGAACATGTTTCCGCGGATCGCGCCGTCCTCCGCGCCATAGACTCGGTGGTCCTTCTCCTCCTCCATGGGGAAGTAGGACCGGAGAACCTGCTTGAGCGGGTCCTTCTTCTTCGCCTTCTGGAAGGTGTAGTCAGTTCCGTACTGAGACACCGGCTCGTGGTAGGCCGGTTCCCAGGACAGTTCCTGGATCTTCTGGTGGGCTTTCGCCACACTCTGGCGGCTCATGATCACTCCTTACCCGTCGCTGGTGTCGACGGTGGCGGCTCCACTTCCCCCTGGATCGCACCCCACTGGCAGACCAGTCTTGGCGGACGAGCACCGGCCCGACTGCGGGCATACTTTCCGTAAGTGCCATTAAACCCCTTGGTACCTACTTAATCGGTCTCAATTTGAGACAGCGCAAGCGATCTTCCTAAGGCTCGTCCAAGATCGCCGCACGCAATTCCGCGAGTTCTTGCCGAACTACTTGCGGTATGCGGGAATCCCCCGCCGGGGTTGGCTCGATACCAAGCGCGCGCAGCAAGGCCGCGGCAGGTTCACCCGGATCTCCTGACTCTCCGAGCATGGGATGCAAACCTTCGTCTGCGAGATGCCGGAAGACAACGTTGACAACCGTCCACGGGCTGTATGTCTCCACGGATTGTCCCGGGTCGACCATCAGGCAGCCTCCAGTATCAAGCGGGCACCCGCCCGCATGGGTCCCCTCCTCATCAATGACACCACCGCGTGATACACCAACCCGTCTCAATTTGAGACACCACGGCGGGCCGGGCCGGCCTATCCTGACAACGAAGCCGCGTGCGGCTCGTGGCATCACGGCGTCCGCGGGCCGCGGTCTGGAGGTCCGCGTGGACAGTGCCCCGCCAGCTGAGGGCGCGACGACGCGGCGCGACGCGACGCTGCCCGACGATGACGCCGGGCTGGCCCGCACGCGGATCCGGTTTCTTACCGATGAAGCGATTCGTGCCGACGAGGTCCGATCTGCCATCCTCGCGTCGTGGTGGCGCTCCCGGCAGTTCGAGGTACCGGCTGACCATATCGACCTCCCCTACTACGCAGACCGCGACCTGGACACGCCGCTGATCCACGGCGCGCGGCCTGTGCTGGAGCACCTGGGCGACGAGCTCGACGGCCAGCCGATCAGCCTGATCCTTACCGACCGTTCTGGGGTCGTGCTCACCCAGCGAACCGGCGATCCAGACCTGCGAAGGCACTTGGAAAGTGTTGAGCTGGTACCGGGCTTCAGCTACTCGGAGCAGTTCGTCGGCACGAACGGCATCGGCAGCGCGCTGGAGGGCGGCGGGCCGATG
Organism: Sciscionella sp.; assembly: GCA_050700995.1. Lineage (GTDB taxonomy): Bacteria > Actinomycetota > Actinomycetes > Mycobacteriales > Pseudonocardiaceae > JBOHEL01. The sequence goes on from JBOHEL010000232.1 coordinate 2,300, forward strand.
CACGTATTCGGCCACGAGCACTACGCGGAGAACCTGGAAGACCTCGCCTGCGCGGGAGTCCCCATCCACCACCCGATCTCGGGCAAAACCATCGGTGCGGTGGACCTGACCTGCTGGCGCAGGGACGCAGGAGCGCTACTGATCGCGCTGGCAAGGACGACCGCCGATCAGATCCGGCAGGCACTGCTTTCCACCAGCAGCATCAGGGAGCTGGACCTGTTCCGGTCGTACTTGCAGGCGTGCCGACGTACCGGTGGCATGGTGATGGCGCTGAATGACGACGTCGTGATGATGAATCACTACGCGCGGCAGTTCCTCGATCCCGTCGACCAGACCGCGCTGCTCGGTCACGCCGCTCAGGCGTTGGAGGAAGGCAGGCGGACTGTTGCCACCCTCGACCTGCCGACCGGAACCAGGGTCCAGATGCACTGCAGATGCGTGCCTGGCCGAGACGAGGCCGCCATCGCAGGCGGCGTACTGCACGTGAAATTCATCGAGAAGGACGCCAGCACCGCCGCCGAAAGTGCCAGCAGTGTGCCGCCGATGCTGCCGCCGGGCCTGGTCGGCTCGGCTCCGCTCTGGCTGCGCTGCTGCCACGACGTCGACAACAGCTACGGCATCGGCGAATGGCTGGTGCTGGCCGGTGAGCACGGTGTTGGCAAGCTCAACCTGGCACGGTGCGTGCACGACAAGCGGGATCCCGCTGGGCGGTTGCGCGTGATCGACGCCGTCCGTGCGCCGGATTCCGGCTGGCTCGGCGACGCGGCGCAGCAACTCGTCACTGGCGAGGGCGGGGCTCTGGTCGTCCGACACGTCGAGGCGCTGGACGGCGCGGCAGCGAGCGATCTCGCCGCCGCCTTGACTGAGCTACGCGGCGGCATCGACGACGAGCTCCCATGGGTCGCCATCACTCTGACACCTGGTGCGGAAACCAACCCTGAGTTGGAGGAGCTACTGGCACTATTCCCCCGCACGGTGCGGGTGCCGCCGCTGCGCCATCACATCGAGGACCTGCGCGAGCTGGTGCCGTTCTTCTTGGACAAACTTGGCTACCACGGGCGGCTGACATGTTCGCCGGACGCGATGCAGATGCTGATGCGATCCGACTGGCCCGGCAACGCGAATCAGCTCTACCAGGTCCTCAAGCAGGTGGCACAGCGGCGTCGCAGGGCAGGGCCGATTCAGCCTGACGACCTGTCGGCGGAATACCACACGGTGACCCGGCGCCCGCTCAACCAGCTCGAATCACTGGAGCGCGACGCCATCGTGCGGAGCTTGCAGGACACCCATGGGAACAAGGTCCACGCGGCAAGGGTTCTCGGCATGTCAAGGGCAACGATCTACCGCAAGATCCACGACTACGGCATCGCGACACCGGAGCATGCCCATTGAACGGATATCCAGCGGGCGGAATCCGTGCGACGGCAAGGATGGATATGGCGAGCACCACGAACCTGCCAGAGGCCGTGCGGCGGCTTGACACTCCGGCGGCGCAGGCGCTGACCGACCTCTCCTCGATCTTCGAGGAGCTGCAAACCGTGCTGCGCTGCTGCGAGCGGCTAGTGTCCGAGCTCGCGACGAGCTCCGGTACCGCCGACGATCTGATCACGGAAGCGGTGTGGACAACCGCTGTGCTGTCCTATGCCCGTTGCTTCGCGACCGGTCGGCGCGGGATGGGGCTCACCGAACAGGACGTTGCCGCGACGGAGCTAGCCGGCGAGGTCGTGGAGTGGCACAAGGTGCTGCGGAGGTTGCGCAAGCATTACGCCGATCCGGAGGAGAACCCCCGCGAGCGGTTCTCGGTGGGTGCCGCGCAGGACTCGCACGGGCGGGTGGGCGGGATCGCCGTCACCTCTACCCACCAGCCACCACTGGACGATGTCACGGTCCGCCAGACCGGTGCCCTCGCCTACCAGCTCAGCAGGATGGTCGAGCGGCGGATCGCCGAGCAGCAGGAGCGGGTACGCGCCTCCGCAAGCGCACTGACCAAGGTGCAACTCGACGCGCTGCCGCTGATCGACATAGTCGAGCCCTGACCTGACCGCGAGGCGCGAGGGGCTGCCCGGATGAGGCGTTCGCTCGATCCTTAACCCAGCTGATTTCGCGGTCGCGCTCGGACCGGTGACCTGTGTCGAATCAACCGTTCTTGCCTTGGGCTCCGCGGCAGCAGGTTGAGGCCATGCCCACCGCGAGTGTGATGCGTTGGCGAATGCCGGCCAACTGCGCGGCGGTAACCTGCGATCCGGTGGGGTTGACGCGTCGCAGCGAAACGCTGGTGACGTGGTGCGCCAACGCCCAGCACGTTGTCTCGGCTCCGTTCTCGGCGCTCGGTTCGATCTGCTCGGCGAACGACCGGTGCGCTAGTCGCTCATCGCGGGTCATGGGCACCACCAGCATGTTGTGGTAGGCCTCCGGGAACAGTTCGTGATCCTCGACCACCACGGCGGGGCGTAGCTTGCTGGGCTCGTGCGGCAATGCGCCGCCACGCCACTCCACCACCACGCACTCTCCGTCCGCCCGGATGCCTTCTCGCCGTATCCGTCGCGCCTCGGCATGGGCGATCTCCCGCATGAACGCGCTCAGCCCCTTGCCCTGCCAACGGGCTGCCATCTCCAGCGCCGCCCGGTCGTCCGGATCCAGCCGAATCGTCAGCGTATCTGCCGTAGCACGATGCTGTCACACGACGTCGTAACACGACGTCGTAACACGACGTGTGATCCAGGTGCGCAAAGGTTGGGATAGTCGGTGGGACGGTGTGGTTTCACGCTCGGTGTTCGATCAAGGGCCTCGAGGTTGCTCACCCGTAGTGGTCCAACCAGGTGAACACAAGAATATCGGCGTCGACCCGACCCGAACGTTCGCCCGCAGAGGGAGCCTCAACCGGGCTCCGGTCATGCACCACCGAGGAAGACGATCAGGGCGCGGGATAGGGCCAGCATGGTCGTGTCAGAGGCGGTACCGATGCGCTCGCCGAGCTTGGCGCGCGGCACGGTGGTCACCTTGTGACCATGATGCTGCTCGGCCTGGACAGTCCGGTGGTTCGCTTGTCCTCAAGCGGGATCCGCAGCAGCGGGATCTCGGTCGGGTCGCTGGTCACCGAGCAGATAGTGATCGAGTCGGTGGCGTCGAACCGATCATCCTGAATCACCAGGACGGGAGGAACCTTCCCGTACGTCCGAAAAGGGGCTCTTCGCACATGATGACCGTGACGCCGCCGGGTTGAGCACGGCCTGCACTCGGTGCGCTCACCAGCCGCGCAGGTCTACCGGCCAGGTGTCGAGGACGTCCGCTCCTTCGACGAGGTGCATGCACCGGTGCAGCGCCACGGTCGGGTCGATATGCGCTGGCAGCACGCGGATCCGGTCGCCGATCCCGATCGAGCGTGGCGTCGCAGGAGTGAAGGTGACGTGCTCGTCGGAGCAGAACCGCACGGTCGCGCCTTCGATCGTCGGGTTTCCGTGGTCCATGCCAAGGGATTTCAGGCCGACGTCGGCGACGGCCCATTCCGGGGAAACCGAGATGACGGTGCCCAGCACCGAAATCGCCTGCCGGAAGGGTAGCTCCAGCGCGCCGTAAGCGGTGTCCATCAGTGCGTAGGATCCGGCTTGAATCTCGGTGGCGACGGTGTTGACGGCGTATGTGCCGGTGCCGCCCGCGCTGACGATGTCGCCGCCGACGTCGTCATGCGCCGCCGCTAGCAACGCCATGCATTTCTCGGTGCGGCGCGCCCGTTCGACCGCATCCGGCAGCAGCATCAGGTGTCCCTCGTAGCCCATGACGCCGCGCACGGCCAGCCCGCGGGCACGGGCCAGATCGGCCAGCCCGCCAGCGTCGCCGGGCAGGCAGCCGCAGCGCGGCAGGCCGACATTGACGTCGACGAGCACCTCTGGAACACCGCCCGCCACCGCTGCCGCCACCGTTTCCGGCGAGTCGACGGCGACGGTGACCCGCCCACCGGACGCGATCACCGCGCCGAGCCGCCGGGTGTCGAGTACTTCGTTGGCGAGCAACAGGTCCTCGCCGAGACCCGCGGCGGCCATGCCCTCGACCTCCCGGATCGTGGCGCAGGTAAAGCCGTGGTGACCGAGCATCGCCTGCCGCCGCGCCAGTGCCGTCGTCTTGTGCGCCTTGACATGGGGCCGCAGCCTGCCGGCTGGTCGTGCGGCTGCCATGATTGCAAGGTTGCGCTCCAGGGCGTCGGAATCCACGATCAGTGCCGGCGTGGTGAGATCGGACAGTCGCATGAGGACTCGATGCTCAGCGTGCTCCGGGCGCGCGCCCGAGCACCCGGTCGAGGTAGTCGTTGCTGAACCGACCTTCCGGATCGAGTTCGTCCCGCAGTGCGACGAAGGCGTCGAACCGTGGGTATTTTCCCCGCAAGGTCTCCGCGCTCTGGGTGTGCAGCTTTCCCCAGTGCGGGCGGCCGTCGAGATCATTCATCACTGCCTCCACCGCCGCGAAGTACGCCTGGTACGGGCTGCCACGGTAGACATGCACGGCGAGATACGCACTCTCTCGATTGTAGGCGGTGGACAGCGGAACATCGTCGGCCGCGGCGAAGCGGACCTCGACGGGGAAGGTGACGTCTCGTGCGTAGGTTTCGGCCACCCGGCGCAAGCCCCGCAGTGCGTCACGTATCGCGTCGCGCGGGATCGCGTATTCCATTTCCACGAAATGCACCCGGCGCGGACTGGTGTACACCTTGTGCGAGGAGTCGACGTAGTCCGCTGCCGCCATCCGTTTCGCCATGATCCGGTTTATCCTCGGTACGATCCCAGGTGCCCGGCGGCCGAGCCGACAGAGCAACTCGTGCGCACCGTTTCCAATGACCTCGTCGCCGATCAATTCGGCTACGCGGGTACGCACCGGCGCCCGATCGCCGGTGCGGTTGTTACGTTTGGTGGCGGCTACCTCGGTATGCGGGAACCAGAAGAACTCGAAATGGTCGTTGCTCTCCGCGAACTCGTCGATCCGAGATATCACCTCCGCCAACGGTAGCGGCTGTTCCCTCGCCCGCAAATGGTAGGCGGGTTCGCATTGCAGCGTGACGGTAGCGAGGATTCCCAGCGCGCCGAGTCCGAGCCGGGCCGAGGAGAACAGCTCCGGGCGTTCCGCTCGCGAGCAGCACACCACGGAACCGTCGGCCAGCACGATTTTGAGCCCGCGCACCTGATCGGCAAGGCCCCGGTAACGCAGCCCGGTGCCGTGGGTCCCCGTCGAGATGGCGCCGGCGACCGTCTGTGCGTCGATGTCGCCGAGATTGGTCATCGACAGGCCGTGCTGCCACAGCAACGGGTTGAGCTCGCGCAGTGAGAGGCCCGCGGGCACGGTGACCGTACCGCGCCCGGCGTCGATACGGACATCACTCGTTGAGGCTGCCAGCGACAGTTGCACATCGCGTGCCACAGCGATTCCGGTGAACGAGTGACCCGAGCCGACCACCTTGATACGCAAACCGTCGCGGGCCGCGTGCTTGACGGTATCGGCGATCTCCCC